>CAZVPQ010000018.1:0-12889 GCA_964628675.1 uncultured Hyphomicrobiales bacterium
GATACGCACAAAACATCATTCTAAAAATGGAAGTACGGCTTACGGCCCTTTGCAAATAACCAAATCACTGGTTGAAGATATTAGTAATAGATATTCTAAATTTCATAATAACCATAAAAAATATATTGACAAATTTCTCAAACAAGGTGAAATGTTCGCCAAATACGGTGGTGATGATATGCAAAAAGGTTATGAAAAATATGATTATGGAAAATCTGGTGATTTATCGACAGTAAAAGATCGTATTGATTATACTAAAATGGCATATGATTTAATTAAAATTCTCTTAAAAGAGAAAAAATATAATTTAAAAGCTTTTATCAAACGTTGGAGAGGGAAAAATTCTAAAGAAGATCCAAGATATTTCAAAGTCGTTATAGATAGTTTAAAAAAATAATTTTATTTTTCGGGATATTTTTTACATAATGTTAAATATTTTTCGGGTGAATATTTTTTATATTCAATGTATTTCACAGTATTTAATTTATTTGTCCAATTATTAAATTGAGATAATAACAATGATTTTTAATGCAAGCGGATGTTATATTCAAATTACTGTGGGCAATTGATTTTTATTTGATATTTTCGATCTGATTTAATTGTGAATTCTATTTTTGTGGAAAAATAATTTAGTATTTCTCGGCAAATAGTTTTAATTTTATTTTAGTTTTTAATGTTTAAGATAAATTTAGATGAGATTAATAAATACAGCGATACCCTTGAATGATAATAGATTATTTGTCTATTCCGTTCCCGACCATCTGCTAACTGATAATATTGTCGGGCGTAGAGTTCTGGTCTCATTCGGCAAAAGAATTCTCACCGCTGTTGTTGTTGAAGATAATGTTAAAAGCGAATTAACAAAGATTAAACCAATTATTGAGTTTCTTGATAACGAACCTGTATTTACTAATGAGCTATTAAAACTAACTAAATGGATTTCAGATTATTATTTAGCTTCTTGGGGTGATACTTTAAAAGCCGCTTTGCCACAGGGTATGTCTCCCAAAAGCATTGTAAATATAAAAATTCTAAAACATCTCTCCGAAAGTGAAATTAAAAAACTCAAAAAGAAAGCTCCCAAAAAAGCAGAGATTCTCAGATTGCTTTATGCAAGAGGCAATGAGGTCTCGGTTAAATACTTACAATCACAGTTAAAAAATCCTGTCATTAGTTCTCAATTGGAAGTACTTGAAAATACGGGATATATTTATCGTGAACGAGTAATGCAAAAATCTACCAAAGAGAAAACACAAAAAGCCGTTTTAATAAGCGATAATCTGATTAAAGATGAAGATAAATTCAAAGAGAAAATCATTATTTTAGATAAAAAGGCTCCGAAACAGGCAATAGCTCTAAATTATTTATATGTTAATCAAAAAAAAACGTACAAAGCTATTTTGCTAAGTGAATTAATGAATAATTTGGATATTAGTATTTCGGCAATAAACTCATTAGCTAAAAAAAATCTTGTCAATATTGTCGATATTAAAATTGAGAGGATTTATAACGACGGGACAGGCAATAATTTAAGTATTAGAAACGAAGCCCAACTCGAATTAACGAATGAACAGAAAACAGTATTGAAAGAAGTTAAAGACAAGATTAAATCAGACTGCTATTCATCAATATTGATACACGGTATTACGGGAAGCGGAAAAACTTTAATTTATCTGCATGCAATTCAAGAAATTTTAGATAAGGGTAAAAGTGCTTTGATTTTAGTGCCCGAAATTTCGCTTACTCCTCAGCTTATTGATAGATTCGAAAGAGTATTTCAAGATAAGATTGCGGTTTTGCATAGTAGAATGTCCGAAGGAGAGAAATACGATACTTGGCAATCCATAAGAACAGGCAAAAAACAAATTGTTTTGGGAGTGCGTTCTGCGGTTTTCGCTCCTTTGAAAAATCTCGGTTTAATTATCGTGGACGAAGAGCATGAGACATCATACAAACAAGACAATCCGTCGCCTCGTTATCACGCAAGAGATACTGCTATAATGAGAGCAAGAATTGAAAATGCTTTGATTATATTGGGTTCAGCCACTCCTTCACTTGAAAGCTATTACAATGCAACAAAAGGCAAATATAAATTACTCAATATTTTTGACAGAGCTGACGGTGCGGTTTTGCCTGATGTAAAAATTATTGATATAATGAGTGCGAGAAAACGAGGGCAGATGCACGGCTATTTCTCAGAAGATTTACTAAACGAGATAGCCGAAAGAGTTCGTAAAAAAGAAGGTGTTATACTTTTCCAAAACAGACGTGGCTTTGCTACTGTTTTGGAATGTCCCGATTGCGGATATGTTCCGGAATGTGATAATTGCTCTGTACCTCTGACATATCACAAAAAAATTGATAATTTACAGTGCCATTATTGCGGGAAAACATATAAAAAATTTAATTCTTGTCCTGCTTGCGGTTATCCTCAACTAAAAGAGATTGGCTACGGTACTCAACGTATAGAAGAAAACATAAAAACTTGTTTGGAAGAGAGAAATATCAAAGCAAGAGTTCAAAGAATGGATTTAGATACTACTGCGAGAAAAGGCAGTTATAGAAAAATTATTGCGGATTTTGCAAGAGGTGATATTGATATTTTAATCGGAACGCAGATGGTTGCAAAAGGATTGGATATCGCAAGAGTAACCCTTGTAGGTGTGATTAATGCGGATTTGCAACTATATTTACCCGATTTCCGTGCAAGTGAACGCACTTTTCAGCTATTGACTCAAGTTTCGGGAAGAGCAGGCAGAACAATGGAACAACCGGGAGAAGTCATTATCCAAACAAGTCATCCGAGTAACTTTGCCATATTGTCAACTAAAAATAATGATTTTAATTTATTTTATAATGAAGAAATCGACAATAGAAAAAATGCCGAATACCCGCCTTTTTATCGTTTTGTTGTAATCGAATTTTTTGGGAAAAATCAAGATAAAGTCAACAAACAATCAAGTAAATTTTTCTCAATATTGCCGAAAAATTATAAAGGTATAACTTTTTTAGGACCCGTAACGCCGTCAATCTATAAAATAAGGAATAACTATCGCAAGATAATCATAGCAAAATTATCAAAAGAAACCGACCCTAATTCCAATGCTTTCCGAAAAATTATGAATTATGCATTTGACAAGTACAATAAGCAATGGAAAATCTCGACTGTATCAATCAAAATAGATGTTGATTCTTATTCAATAATATAAGAATTATTATTAAATTTATAAACGTGTTAAATCCAAAGAAATCTATTCTTTAAGAGCTGATTATTTTTCACATTTTAAACTGGTAATTTTGGTTCAACCATAATAACTTCTTCTTTACTCATTACTACCGAACCCGGATTTGCACCTTTGGGTTTTCTAACATATTTTTTGAAAGTATATGCAACCGGTGTATATTTTGCTTTTCGAGCTTGTGAATAGTATGCCGCAATTGATGCCGCTTTTTTAATGATATATTTAGCTGGTTTTTGACCTTTGTTAATTCTTAGAACTACGTGTGAACCACCCGAGCCTCTTGCGTGAAACCATAAATCATTGGGTTTTGCAAATCTCATTGTCAATTCATCATTATTAGCGGCATTTTTCCCAACATACAAGATGAAACCTTCGCCGAGGTCGAACTCTCTAAATTTCGTTGTTTCTTCATTTTCGTTTTGCACATAAACTCCCGATAATTGTTTTAAATTTTTTTGAAGTTTATCAAGTTCTTTTATTGTTTGAGCCTTTTCTAATTTTTCGATAGTATTATTTATTTTCAATAGTTGCAATTCCAAATTGGGAAGAAGTTTCTTTCTGATTTTTACTTCCTCAACTGAATTATGCGATTTTTCATAGTATTTATTAGCATTTTCGACTAAATTCAATTTTTCTTTTAACGGTATTTCTATTTCGTTTTCATCATAATCTTTTACTTTGATTGATGATACGTTTGTAAGCTTTGTTTGAGTTTGCGAATATAATAATTCAGCCCAAAGTTTATATTTTTTGGATCTTTCGATAAGTGTGTCTTCATCTTTCATCTGTGCAATTTTGTTTTCCAGTCTTTCCTTTTGTTTATATAATTTCGATGATAAATGTTTATATATTGATTGAAATCTATCTTGTTTTATCGAACGAATAATTCTATATAAAATAGCCTGATTTATGTCAGTGTATTCGTCTTGAATCTCGGGATAGTTAGATAAAGGTATCAAAGAAAGAATAAGCTTTTCATCGTTTTTTATTAGATAAAATATTTTTGATTTTAATAATTCGGTTTGAAATTCTCTGACATATTCTTTGATTTTATCTAATTTATCATCACTAATTGAATTTACTATTTCATCAGGATTAATGCGTAAACGGTTTAATAATTCCCTTGAATATTTAGGACCTAAATGATAGCTACTCTTTGCAAGTGCTTTTTGAATTGAAATATCAAGTGGAAAATCAGTATTATTTAGAAACTCAGGCAATTCTAATTTATTATTCTTTAAGTTTTTAGACGACTTGAATGAATCAATAATAATATCATTTTGATTTGTAATAATAACATTACTTTTGGAACCACCAAATACGTAAAAATATATTGTTGTATAAATAAATTTCATAACAATTATACGATCATTAGATTGAAGACAAACACTTTGTAATACTTCATCTGTAATGGCAGGGAATAAGTCAACAGTATTTTTTCTAGCTTTTGCAAAATTATCTCTTAAAAACAGACTTCCTGATTGACTGTTTCCATAATATTGAACTAAGTATTCATTAGCTCCATCGTAAAAATTCATAACAAGAGAATTTTTTTCTTGCGAAAAACATTCAATAATTCGAGAGCCAATCAATTTTTGCAAAGACTCTTCAACTTTTTTTAATGTGTAATAATTCCTAATCATATTGTAATTGCAAATGAAAACTAAATTATCATAATTTATTGAATTATTAGGAAAATATTTTTCAATATCAAGAAATAAACAATAAGATTAATAAATATTCATAATATAGTTATAAATACATATTAATTAAGGACAATGGGCATAAGCCAAGTTGTAATAATATTAATGAACGTTAATAATAATGTAATTCTCTGAAATGTAATAAATTATATATACAACATCATGAATACAAATAAAATTAACCGCATTTAACAGGCAATCTTTTTTTTTATTTTTATCAAAAGTAAATGAATGAATTTATTAAATAAGTACAATAAGAGGTTGAAATGACTATCCAAAATAATGCAATCGACCAAGCTGAGGATTTTAAGACATTCAAAATGAAGTTAGATGAAATACCCGAGATGAAATATATTATTGAGAAACCACCGACAGGTGATAGGGTTTCGAGATTTCTTGAAATTTTTGCTATTATTCTTAAGCATTCTAATTACCGCCCTATTCTAGAGCAATATATTAAAGTTACGGCAAAATGTTCCCGATGTTCAGTGAGTTGCCATATTTATGAAGCTACTGAAGACCCGAAAGATATACCTTGCCATCGTTCCGAATTATTGCTGAGAATTTATAGAAGGTATTTTTCTTTGGAAGGTTCTTGGTATGCAAGATTATTTGGTGGTTACGAGCTAAAAGAAGAGGATATAGATGAAATGGCAGAAGCTTTTTGGAAATGTACGGCTTGCAGAAAATGTGTTTTGGAATGTCCGATGGGAATAGACCACGGTTTAATTACACATTTGGCAAGATATATCCTCGCTGAAATGGATATTACTCCTCGTGCATTAATTATATCAACTCGTGAACAACTTCAAGGTCAATCAGGTAATACTTCAGCTATTCCTTGGATTGGAATGAAAGATTCTATAGAATTTTTGGAAGAAGAGATTCAAGAAATGCACGGTGTAGATGTTAAGTTTCCGATTGATGTCGAAGGTGCAGACTTTATGTTTATTACTCCGGTTTCCGACTTTCTTATGGAAGCAGAAACATTGATGGGTATTGCTTGCGTTATGCACGCGGCAGGGGTTAGCTGGACAATGAGTTCTAAAGTAAATGATGCTATTAATTATGGCCTTTTTTATAGTGATTATGTTTTAGAGAAAAATTTGAAAACTATAGAGATGGAATTTAAAAGACTTAAATGTAAAAAAATACTTTTGGGTGAATGCGGGCATGCCACTCGTAGTGCTTGGTTTCTCCCCACTTATTGGAAAGGAGATAATCCTCCGGAAATTGTGCATTGTATTGAATTAACCGAGAGATTGCTAAGACAAGAAAGAATAAAGCTTGACCCGACTAAAATTCCCGAACGGGTTACTTATCATGACCCCTGTAATATTGCAAGGCAGGGCAAGATAATTGAACAACCGAGAACAATAATTAAAGCTTTCTGCAAAGACTTTGTGGAAATGACTCCAAATAGAAGCGAGAACTATTGTTGCGGTGGTGGTGGCGGGACAGTTTCCATAGATGAAATTCGTAAATATAGAACTACCGTTGGTGGCAGAAAAAAAGCACAACAAATTAGGGAAACCAAGGCGCATTATGTTATAGCCCCTTGTGCAAATTGCAAGAAACAATTTCGGGAATTGATGGAAGACAATAATGTTGACGGTGAACTTGTAGGTTTGCACGATTTAATTCTTAAAGCAATAATATTTGACAAATAAAATAGAGGAAAAAATTATGGATGGGTGGATTGAATTTGCAAAAGGACCTTTGTTCAGGCTCTCTTTCGCAATTATGATTTTAGGTCTGATTCGTCTTTTGGGATTATCAATAATTAACGGGTTTGAGGCGAAAGGCAAAGCAAAGGAAAAAAAATTACCTATGAATTATGTTAGAAAACTAACTATAGGTTATGTTTTACCAATTCGCGCATTTAGAGTAAAACCTTTTTATAGTATGATTTCGATATTTTTTCATATTGGATTAATATTTACTCCCTTGCTTCTTTTTGACCATGCTTTGTTATTTCATAATTCGATAGGTATTAGTTGGCTATCAATTGCCATTTCTCATCAAACGGCAACTATATTAACTATTATAACAATTATTACCGGGATTATACTCTTTGTTCTAAGGACTACTAATAAAGCATCAAGAGCAATTAGCAGAAAACAAGACTATTTGTGGCCCCTATTGCTGTTAATACCTTTTATAACTGGTTTGATATGTGGCAACTCGGCTTTAAGTCCTTATGCATATAAATATTTTATCCTAATGCATATCTTAAGTGCGGAATTAATTTTTATATTAATGCCGTTTACTAAGATTGCACATTGCTTGCTTATGCCGATAAGCCAATGGATAACTGCAAGGTCGTGGAAATTCGACCCAGCAGGACCTGAAAACGTAAAAATTGCACTTGACAAGGAAGGAGAGAAATTATGAAAGCCATTTTAACAGATGTAACAAAGTGTATTGGTTGTGGCGAATGTGTAAATGCTTGCAAAATGATAAATAATCTTCCTCCCGGCAAACCGAGAAGATGGCAACGAGATGATGGATTGTCTCAAAATAATTGGACTTCTGTTTTATCAAACGGGAAATATGATGTAAGAAAACAATGCAGGCATTGTATTGAACCTGCTTGTGTTTCTGTCTGTCCTGTTGGAGCATTACAGAAAACAGATATAGGAGCAGTAATATATGATAAAGATATTTGTATAGGATGTCGTTATTGTATGATGGCTTGCCCTTATGGTATTCCAAGATACGAATGGGATAGCCCTGCACCATATATTCAAAAATGTATTATGTGTTATGATAATATAAAGTCTGGAAAAATTGACCAACCCGCCTGCACAAATATTTGCCCGACCGGAGCAACTATTTATGGAGATAGAGATGAATTATTAAAAGAAGCTAGAAAAAGAATAGTAAACGAACCGAAAAAGTATTTAAATCATATTTATGGTGAAAAAGAAGTTGGAGGTTCAAATGTACTTTATATAACCGCAAAAGATTGCCCACTTGATTTCCTTATATATTTTGATAATAGAATAAGTAAAGGGAAAAAAATAAAAGGGTTGCCTGATATTAACGAACCCATTCCAAATACAACAAAATGGGCTATGGAAGCAGTTCCTTATGCATTTTTAGGTATGGGAGCAATTATGACAAGTACTTATTGGATTATAAAACGGAGACAATTACTTACTAATAAAACGCAAGAAAACGAAAATAGTGGCAATGGAAAAATAAACGAGGAGATTAACGATGAACAGAATAAGTAAATTCAAGACTATATTGTGGACTTTCTTAGGATTTTCATTAGCTGTTATTATAACCAGATTTGTTTTTGGATTAGGGGCAACTACCAATCAATCAGATATAACACCTTGGGCTTTTTGGAAAGGGCTTAATGTTTTAAGCGGTATTGCTTTAGCAGGCGGTGGATTTACTATTGCAGGATTTTATTATATTTTCCATAGAGATGAATTCCATTCTATTACAAGAACTGCTGTATTGGCAGCGATGTTAGGTTATCTTACAGCCGGTATCGGAATAATTTTTGAATTAGGTTTACCATGGAGGATATGGAGTCCTATCATATATTGGAACCCTCATTCGCCTTTATTTGAAGTTGCTTGGTGCGTAATGATTTATTTAACGGTTCTTGTTTTGGAATTTGCTCCGGTTGTATTAGAAAAATATCCAAAAATTAAAGTTTTAAAAATTCTTAATAAAATATTAGGTCATAAAATTAAAATTTTCCTTGTTATTCTAGGCATAATGTTATCTACTCTTCATCAATCTTCTCTTGGTAGTTTATTTTTAGCTATGCCGTATAGACTTCACCCTCTTTGGTATTCTCCAATAATTTCAATAAATTTCTTTATTTTAGCTATTTGCTTCGGTGTAATGATGTTGATTTTTATTAATGGTTTTACGCATTATTTATATAATAAGACAGCTGATTTGGATATACAAATACGATTAAGTAAAATAGCTTTAGTAATGCTTATTATATATGGATTAGTTCGATTTGGAGATATTTTAATACGCGGTGCCGGTGTATTTTTATTTGATGGTAGTTGGGGTTGTTGGATATTTTGGTCTGAAATTATTTTATCACTTATTATACCTTTAATTATATTTTCAGTAAATAAATTCAGGAAAAATAATTCTTGGTTATTTGCAGGAGCATTAATTGGAATCATAGGTTTAGTTTTTAATCATATCAATGTTGGTGGATTGGTACAAATAAATAACTTGGGTAAGATAGGCAGTTTCTATTTTCCCACTTGGATGGAAGCAACTATTTCATTTGGTATTATAACAGCATTGATTATTATATTTTTGTTTTTTATTGAGAATTATTATGTTTGGGATAAGTTGCCTATAGATAAAAGAAAAGAGTTTGAAAACAAGCCGGTTTTCGATATACATAAAACATATTTAGGACCGGCAAAAATACGTAATAGAATAATATTTTCCTTAACTTTTGTTTTAGGTTTCAGTATTGCCTTTGCATTAATTCCAAGCGAAAGAATACATAACAAGGGTCTTGAGCGAATTCCTGCAACAAAAGCAAGAGGTGGTGACACATTATTTATTGATGGTAATAAAGATGGATACGGAGTTGTATTTCCTCATAAATTTCATACTGAAAAATTTAATTGTGGAACTTGTCATCATATGAATAAACCCAAAGATAAAACAACTGGATGCTATGAATGTCATTCGGAGATGTACACTAAAAGTGATGCATTCCGCCACGATTGGCATGCTTCGTCAATCGGTGGGAATTTAAAATGCTTTGATTGCCATAGTCCTAAATTAAGTAAGAGTAAGAAAACAGCAAAAAAGTGTGATGAATGTCATAAAGATTTAATATCGCCTTATGCTGATTCAAGCTTAAAAAATATTAAAACTTACGTTACCGTATCTTATGTTGATGCAATGCACAAAATGTGTATTAATTGCCATGAATCTAAAATTAAATCAGATAGTTTATTAGCGAAACAAAAACCTAATTTAGCTAAATGCAAAAATTGTCATAAGAATGTTGAAGAATATAAATATACTAAAAAAATGTTCCAAAGAAGAAAAGTTAATAAATGGGTCGTTATTCCCGGGAAATTACAATAAGATAAATGCAGAAAATTCAGTATATTTATAAATTATAAAAGGAGATAAATAAAAGAAAAAAAATATGAATAAAAAAGTAGAAAATCTATTAAAAAATCAGCTGTATGAATTAATTCCTTCTAATCTTGCTGTGATTGACAAGGATTATAATATTATTGTTGCCAATAAGAATTTTGAAGATTATTTTGGGGACTTTAAAAAAAAGAAATGTTATCAAGCATACAAGAAAAAAGATAAACCTTGTAGTCATTGTCAAGTTCATCTTGTATTTGAAGACGGAATTGCTCGTGCCTCGAATGAGCAAGGCATAGATAAAAATAATAAAACTTGCTTTTATGCTGTTCATTGGGCACCGCTAAAAGAAGAAGACGGTAGTATAGATTATGTTGTCGAAACTTCTACAGATGTAACGGAAACAACAAGATATCAAAAGGAATATAATATTCTTTTCGAAAGGGTTCCGGCTTTTATCACAGTAATTGACAGGGATTTTAAAATCGTAAGAGCTAACAAAAAGTTCCGTGATACTTTTGGTGAAGTCAAAGGTAGATTTTGTTACGAAGTTTATAAAAAGAAAAAGAAAAAATGCAAAAACTGCCCTACATTATTAACTTTTCAAGATGGTAAAAATCATACTTCTACCGAGGTTGGACATTCGGCAACAGGAGTTGAAACTCATTATATTGTAAGAGCTACACCGCTCTCAGTTGACGAAGGAGATGTAACGCTTGTGATTGAAATTGCTACTGATATTACCGAAATAGTTGAGTTGCAAAAAGAAGTCAGTTATATAAGTAATTTTTTATCTACTTTAATTCATAATTCACAAGATGCAATATTAGCGGTGAATTCTTTTGGGCAAACTGAAATTTTCAATCCTGCGGCAAGAAGATTATTTAATTGGGCTTCTTTTAAGAAACCCGTATTAAATCAAATGAAAGAAATGATGCCTGAGGAATTTTTTACTGGAAAAAGTAAAAACGGAGAAATTATTCCTTGTTCCGAAATTACTGTTACATCTTCTAAGGGTGAGAAAATTCCCGTTAGGATAAAAGCAGTTGAATTAAATGCCAAGAAAAAAATACTTGGCAGAGTAGCATTTATGCAAGATTTAAGAGATGTGCGTGATTTAGAGAAACAGAAAATTGATGCGGAGCGTTTAGCCGCCGTAGGTCAAACAGTTGCCGGATTAGCGCATACAATTAAAAATCTACTAATGGGTTTAGAAGGTGGTATGTATATGGTCGATACAGGTTTAAAAAATAGCGATGCTTCAAGAATTATTGAAGGTTGGGAAGTATTACAAAGTAATTTCAATAAAACCACTACTCTTGTAAAAGATTTTCTTAGCTTTTCAAAAGGCAGAATTCCTGATTTGATGTTAATTAATCCTAATGATTTAGTTAAAAATATATATGAATTGTATAAAGATGCCGCCGCTAAGCAGGGTATTAAAATGTGTACAGAATTATCCGATGAAATCAGTGAACTACCTCTGGATCCTGATGGTATGGAAGCTTGTTTGACTAATTTTGTGTCTAATGCTATTGATGCCGCTATCCCAAAAAATGGAAAAGAAGGTAAAGTGCTTTGCAAGACTTATATAAATGGTGAAAATCTAATTTTTGAAGTTTCGGATAATGGAATTGGTATGGATACTGAAGTTAGAAGCAAACTATTTACTACTTTTTTTACTACTAAGGGTGGCAAAGGTACGGGCTTAGGACTTTTGACAACAAGGAAAATTGTTGCTGAACACGGTGGGAAAATTGAGTTTAATACCGAGATAAATAAGGGTTCTACTTTTAGGATTGTTCTTCCTATTCAAAGATTGAATACTATTTATGAAGAATTGAATAAACTTAAAAATAAATCGGGAGATTAACATGGCTACTACAAATGAAAAGAAAATTTTAGTTGTTGATGACGAAGAAGACGTAAGAAATTATTTGAAAACTGCATTAAAAGATGCAGGATTTAATGTAATTATTGCAAAAGACGGCTTCGAAGCTTATGAACTGACAGAAAAAGAATTGCCGGATTTGGTTTCACTTGATTTGGTTATGCCTAAGCATTCCGGTGTCAAATTTTATCATGACATTAAGAAGAACAGGGAATTATCTAAAATACCTATTTTAATTGTTACCGGTCATGCAAGAGATGATTTGGGCAAAGCGGATTTTGATACATTGACCATACAAGGTCCCGGTGTTTATTTAGAAAAACCTATTAGCCCCAATAAATATGTTAGCACGATTTGCGATATGCTAAATATTGAAACACCAAGTGAGTTCAAAGTCAAAGAAGATGACCCGACGGAATTAAAAAACGAGCTTTTTAATTCTTTGGCTAATGCAGATGCAGATGCTTTGAAAAAAGCACTTGAAGCAATTAAAAAGAAATAAATATTGAATGTTAAAGTAAGGAATTATGACTGATAAAATTGGCAAAATTTTAGTTATTGATGATGAAATTGATGTTAGAAAATATATTTCTACATTATTAGTTGATAATGGATTTGAGGTTTTAACTGCCGAAAATGGTAAAGAAGGATTGGAAATTGCAAAGGAGAGTCTTCCCGATCTAATTACATTAGATATTGCTATGCCCGAAGAGTCGGGTTTTACTACATTCCAAGAATTTAAAAATGATAAAAGAACAAAAGGTATTCCTATAATTATTATTACAGGGTTTGATATTTATTTGAAAGATTCTTTCAGTAAATTTAATTTAACTTCCGAATTAGACGGATATTTTGAAAAACCTATTGATAGAGAAGCGTTTATTAAGAAAATAAAAGAACTTCTTAAATTCTGAATTTTCGCTCAGTGCGACTGATTTGATTAC
>CAZVPQ010000019.1:0-12784 GCA_964628675.1 uncultured Hyphomicrobiales bacterium
GTTATTAACTTTTAAATTGACAATAAAATTTAATCCAAAAAAATCATCTATTTTTAACTACCTAATGATATTTAATATTTTAATATTATTTGCCTCCCCAACTTTAATTTTAACATAATATAAACCTTGAGCCAAATTACTTGTTTTTACTATCAGTGAATGATTGCCTCTGCCAAAAAATGCATTCACAATGGTTCTAATTGCTTTTCCTTCGGAATTATAAAGCAATATTATCACTTTCTCATCTTTATTAGCCCAAAATTTTAAGTGGGTTATATTGGAAGAAGGATTAGGGTAAACCTTAAACGATAATTTTTTATCAGATTGCTCATTGACATTTACAATTTGCTTAGTTTTAAACCGAAATTTATCCGAAAAAATGCCTTCATTACCTGAGTTAATAGCGCTGACATGCCAGTAATATCTCTGATTATCAAGAAAATTACTTGATTCATATTGATTATCTACTAATATAGTATCGACATTTATTTTCGAAAATATCAGATTTTGACTAATCTGAAGATGATATTGCTCTGCTCCGTCAGATTGTTTCCATTCCAATTTAATTGGGAGTTCAACAGAATCCGAATTATTTAACGGACTTACTAATTCCGGTGGTGAAGCCGCAGTAGTAAACGACCAAATTGTTGAAGGCTTGCTTATACCACCTGAACCTCTCGCGATAACTTCCCAATAATAGTTTTTAAGTCCTTGTTGTAGATTATATACTTCCAAACTGTCATTTTTAAGACCGTCTTCTTCAAAAATGATATTGCTGAATTCAGAATCCTCTGCAACAATTAGTTTATAAAAATAAGCATTACTAACTAATTGCCATTTCAAAATAGTACTTTTCAAAATTCCTTTGCTTCCATTATTTGGCGCCAGTAAAGTTGGATTATCCGGTGCGTTTGCCAATGTATTTATATTGCTACTAAACATACCAACTCCAAAAGAAGCCGCAGTTACAAAACCATCGGAAGCTCTTGAATCAAGCATATAAACCATATCATTCCCCAATGTATTAGCACCCTCTTGTTGCCAGACCGTGTAATTGCTATCTAACAAAGACGTAGAATAAATCCCTGTACTTGTTCCTACTAAATATAAATATTTCCCTTTTACCGGAAGTACTTCAAGCCAATAACAAGCCGGTCCCGAACCTGCACCCGTTAGAAATTGTTCCAAATTACCCGAAACATTTTCCCAACTATTGCCTCCATTCTTAGAATAAAAAATACTTTGTACACTGAAATTTGTAAATACTACAAAAATCTTATTTGCATCATCAGGATTAATAGCAACACAACCAACATTTGCTAAATCCGGGAATTTATTATCTGTAATATCTTTAGGTTTAGGATTGCCTTGATTGGCAGCATCAATTCTGAAAACTCTTCCATAAGATGTACCGTAGTAAAGAATGTCGGAAGGATTTTTAGAAGATGAAATAGCTGTAATTCTCTCGCCTCTATAAGCGCTTGGATTAATACTGTCAAGTTTTGTGTAAGACAAGCTATCCCATTGCGTTTCGATAGAATCTTTGCCACCGTCAACTTCAATAGCTCCTAAATCATTATTTCTCCAAATCATTCTACCGCCTGCTAAATACATAATATTAGTATTATTCGGGTCTAAAATAAATGGAGTATTCCATATAAAATCTTTTCCTCCAATAGGGTCAATTCTTCGGCGTTTAATTCTTTCTCCGTTATCATCAAGTAAAACCTTGTAAATTTTTATATATGGTTGATACGATGAATTTTGTGATGTATAATATGATTTGCCACTGTCAGATATGGCACAACAAAATCCATCAGCACCGGCTGGACTTGTCCAAGGTGAATTTATATCCGTTGAATTTGTATATAAAGTACCATTGTCTTGCAAACCTCCAATAATTTCATTGCTATTAGTAGCGTGATCTATTCGACAAGTATAAAATTGAGTAGTAAAATACCCATTATTCAAGGATTGCCAATCAACATGTTCGGCTGTATTATCTAATGTTTTTGCTATGCCACCGTCGCTACCAGTAAACATAACATTCGGGTTTGACGGAAGGAAGATAATAGCATGTTCATCAGCATGATGATTTGTATAAGTATATATTTCAGCACAAGCAGTATCATTCCAGCAATAACCACCAATATGACTTGTATTCTTGATTGAAGTAAAACCATCGGTTGAACGGTATAGATTTGTTCCACCGATGAATACAACATTAGGATTATCAGGTTTTACTTTTATAACTAAGTCATAAGAACCTTGAGAATTAAATTGGCTACGAATACGTTTGGGAGCAGGAATATATTCCGAACGATTTTCCCAAATACCACCATCACCGGTACCATCACCAGAGACATAAGTATAATTCCAAATACTGTGCCAGAGACTGTCACCTCTACTATTAATTGTCATTTGCCCGGACATAGGAGTTTCGGCAAGAAAATAAACTTGATCCTCATCGGAAGCGGAGATTCCGATTACTATCCTACGATATTTTTCAGGAATGAATGGAGGTGTAATATCAGTCCAATTAATTCCATCTAAGGAACGGAATATACCTTTTACAGCAGAGTCATCATTTTCGGCAAATGTTTTTTGGCTAAACGTTGCGTACAATACGCCAGAAGGAGTAATGGCTATATCGGTGAACCAACTATAAGCATTTCCAAATCCGCCCAATACTCTTTTCCAAGTCTCGCCTCCGTCTGTACTTCGATTTATAGCACCAACAGCAGTCGCAGCATAAACAACATCTTCATCGGGATTTTTATGATCAGTTATTATATTCCATACATAATCAAAACCATTGTCCCAACTTTGCGGAGAATTGGATACTGTTGATTTTAGAAGGAACCAAGAATGTCCGTTATCTGTTGATTTGTATATTCCATCACCTCTTAAACCACCGTATATATTAAAATATTCTCCTGTACCAACATACCATATATTTTCTTTACCTTTTCTTATATCTTGAGCAATACAACTTGTGGATTGAAGTTGCAACGGGGAAGTGGTTTTTATCCAATTACTACCACCATCGTCAGATCTCCACATACCCCCGGAAACTCCTCCTGCAATAATAATATTCTCGTCCAATACATCAATGGCTAAAGCTCGTGTTCTGCCACCAACGTTGACGGGTCCTCTTAATATCCAATCGTTAGATTGAACTCTATTATTTTTAAAATTAAAATATTTTATTGAGCCCGGCAAAGTCATTGCATAATCAAGTGAGTATTTCCTTATGTTATTAGGAATTTTGCCTGTTTTTGGATTTCTAAGCCTTAGGAACTCCCAAAGCATTCTATCTTTTTGATTTAAAGGTGCATCACCTAACAATTCTTGTCTATTATCATTAAGCAATATTTTCCGATTACTTGTACCAAGATAAAATAAAGAAGATAAAAACAAGCAAGCTATGATAAACGGAAGCGAATATTGAAATTTCATTTTAAAACCTAAAATATTCTCAAATTATTATAATCATAAATATATAAAAGATATTGATAAAAAGCAATTAAGAATAATTAAGATATATATTTTTATGTGCAAAAATGAATTTCAATTGATTATTTAATAATTCGCAAAAATTTATATTTTGCTCTTCTATGAAATATATAATTAGATAAGATGACACAAATTGCTAAAGTGAAAATATTGACTAGGGTTGTCTCAAAAAAAGTAAGCTTATGATAAATATATGAATTATATCCCAGACCAAAAAGAGAACCAAAAACTATAATATTATGAAATATATAAATTAATAATGTTTCTTTGCCTGGGATTAATAACCAATTAGGTATTTTAATATATTTTACAATCATTGACACAATACTGAATGTTATTAAAACTTCCCCTAATCTAAAATAAGTAAAAATATTAATATCTATTATTTTGCCAACATTTTCAAAATTGATTGAATAAATACCTTTTAAGAATAACCAAGATTCAAAACTGAGAATAACACCAAAAATAATTAGACCAATTAAGAATTTTAGGTTCGTTATGAATTTTACTTTTATAAATAAAACTCCAAAAAAAGCCCCGGCTAATGAAAATCCTGTCCATGGTATTAGTGGAAATTCAGTATATCGTTCTGATAAAAACAAGGACAATAAATTTAGTTCTTGAAAATCTAAATAATAGAAATGCAAAAATGGATAAACTAAAAAAGCAATATTGAATAGCAATATTGTTATTATTGAAAATATTTTCCATTTAGCAAATGAAACAAGATAAATTAAACAAATTAAGAATATACTCAATCCAATACATTGAAGTACGTGACTATAATGCACAAATTCTAACGGATTATTTACAAAGTTGAATATTGGAATCTGAATCAAAAAACCCACTAAAAGTAAATACAATGTCCGTTTGCTACCTTTTATAAATCGATATAAATTAAAACTCTCCGACGTTTTAAAAAGCAGATAAGTAAATATCATTCCTGAAGTAAAAAAGAATACCGGGGCTATTAGACCCGAAAGGTGATAATGAAAGCCATACAATAAAAAAGAATTAGTACGAAATTGATCAGCAAGAACTATATTCGTTGTATGTCCAAAAACCATCGATAATATAGCAAAACTTCTCAAAGCATCTATCGTTACAATTCTATTTGCAGTTTTTTCGCCCAAATTTTATATATTTATCAATTTAAATTTATCTTTGAAATTTTCTTTTGTGTAAAATAAGAAAATTCTATTAACCTACCCAATACTATCATAGTCTTTCACATAAAGAGTATTAAACTTAATAGTGGGAGTTGTTATTTTATGATAATTATTTGAAATAATAAATATTTTGACTTGTGTATTGTTCTTTTCAATCAATAATTATCAGGGAAGTCCGATAAATTATAATATTAATTTTTTACCTTTGCCCCGAGGGAATTCTGTTTCAAGCATATCAATATAATCATCATAAAATTGATTCATAGTATTATAAAATGATGTAGGATGCATAGTAAAATGCGACAGAATATTTGAAAGCTTTTTGGGTATATATGGAAATAATTTTGATAAATTCATCACTCTGTAATTGTAAAATGCCGAACCATCTCCAGCCTTTAATTGATTTATAGTGTCATCAGTAAACTGTTTTGATTTAATGGCTTGCTTCAATGTTATTATGCCCTTAGCTGTTGCATAGGAAATGATATTGCCTATGCTCCAAAGGTCAAAATCTTGTACATCTTGTTTCAAATCAAAATCAATCCATCTAAACTTATTCGTTTCAGAATCAATGTAAATATGGTCGTTTCTAATATCTCCATGGCAAAACCCATTTTGATGAAGTAGCAAAATAGCTTCAATGCTTTCTTTCAAATTCCAAAGAATAGTTGGCAAATAGTCGTAAAAATATTTTTCGTGCATCAACTCTATGGTAGGCACTGTTTGGAAAAAACTTTTACCTTTGATAAAATCAATAACTCTTACATTATTTCCAGCCTCATCATTAAAAGAAAATCCCTGCATAAATCTTTTATCACCTCGAACAAGTTTTAACACTTCACTTTCTTTAATCGGGTCTCGATAACATCTGATTTTAAAATATGATATATGTACGTAAAACTCTTCTTTGAACACGGCTTTAATAATTTTGTCTTTACCTGTATCTAATTCTGTTGCGTGGAATACCCAGTACTTAGGTTGGTCATCAATTCCAAATCTCGGCTCTCTCATATTCCCACTTACAACATAATCGCTCTGACACTCATCTAATCTAATAATGTCTCCACGTGTAATCCGCATCCAATCAGATGTATCCTTAACAATATTCAGTCGAAATAAATTTACTTTCCAACCTTTGAGTTCTTCAATTCTCTGTGCTATTTGCTCTTTTTCTGTCATAAAACTCAGAATAATTCAACATCTAATTTTTTACAAAGATAAGAATTAATTTCATTTGCCTCCTTATGAATTAAATCAATTTATTATAAGAGTTAATATATCGTTCAGATTTTGGAATATTTTTAAACAAAACAACTAAATCTTGAATAATAAAAAACCCCGAAATAATTATCGAGGTTTTAAAAACAATTATAATTTTTATATTATGTTCGTATCAGTTCTATCTCCAATCGACCAGCATAGAAAATCTCATTGTATTTGCTAATGGGTGATTTTCTTCAATAGTATTTATATAACTGAAATTCAATTCAAAAATATCGTATCTAACGCCGGCACCGAAATTCCAGAAATTCCTACCACCGCTTATACTCGGTTCAGTGAAATATCCAGCTCTGAAAGCAACAAGATGCTCATACCAATATTCAATACCCATAGCTAATTCGGCTCCGGGATTTTGCCATGCAGTAACAAACGATTTAGGTAGAGGATCCGAATCAAGTGAATCGCGATGAACGAGAAGTTTTGAATAATCAAAAGCAAATGTTAATTCATTATACTCATTTTCAAAAAACTTGATGGCTGTGCCTAATCTTAAATTAGTTGGCAATGGATCAGCTTCATTTCTATAAGTCATTTTAGGACCAATATTTTGGAGATTAAAACCTAATGCTAATCTATCTCCAATATTCCAACCGAAAATATTCAAATCTTGCGGTTTCCATAAAACTCCGAGATCAAAAGCGGCACTAACGCCTGTTCCTGCACCATTGGCTTCGCCAGCGGCGGCGGGTGCAAGATTGGATTGTATGTATCGTAATTGTGCACCAATTGCCAAATCCTCAGCTACAATAGTTCCATAAGATACACCGAATGAAAATTCATTAGAAATAAATTTACCTAATACTTTGCCACTTTCGTGAGTTCTAGTAAATTCTCCGAGATTCATAAAAATAAAGTTGGCGGCTATTGTTCCGTCAATGCTTTCAAAATATTGACCGGCTGTTGCATAGCTATAAAATAAATCGGCATTGAATTGTGGCAACCAACGTGAATAACTCAAAGCTATTTGTCTGTAAGGTGGTTGTTCATCTTCACTTAATGCAGGATCGTTGTAATAATCATGGAAACCTAATCCAGCAGGATTCCAATAAACTGCATTAATATCATCGGCTATTGCAGTCCCTGTTTCTCCCATTCCACTTGCTCTTGCATCAGGTGATATTAATAAAAACGGTACGGCGGATCCTCCTGCTTGTGAATATAAATTTATACTCGAAAAACCTACTAAGATTAAACATATCATAAGCAGATGTGTTTTTCTAAACAATTTCATCAAATTTCTCCAAAAATTAATATTTACTATTTCTATTTTATTTTTCATTTTAATTACCAAAAACAATACCAAAAATTTTATCTTTTAATAGTTAAATAACTGCTCACGTTTTTTCTTATCCCGTTTGCATTAGTTATATTCAATCTATAAAGATAATTACCAATGGATAACGCTTTGTTATTCTTATCAATACAATTAATAGGAATTTCTGCTGTAAATGCACTATTTATTGTCGAATTAAAAGTGTTTATCTTTTGTCCCAATATATCATATAAATCAATTTGCACATCAAATGGAGGCGATATATTGTGGTTGAATTTTATTGTCGTTAAATTTTCCGTAGGATTAGGATAATTTATCAAATTATTGATAATAATTCCATCGCAATCACTAGTCCTAAAAGAAGTTTCTGCCTCCGAAAAATTATTAAATACATCCCAAGCTCTAACTTTTACTGTATGCAAACCCGGTTCTAAATTAAAAATATAATCTTCAACGGTTCCTGAATTATGATTTGTCAAAGAAGAATTAAATTTATCGGTAATATCAAAAGATTTCGGTTTATTGTCAATCCATGCTTCAATTCTATGTCCCAATCCTAATCCCGTAGTATTAATTCCGCTATCATCTGCAAGATCAGCCATTAATAATGGAATACAGCGTACATAATCTCCGGAAACAAAATCACGTGAATCCAAATATATTTTAATAACAGGTGGTGTATTGTCAATAATTGAAGATGAATCAATTCCGGATAAAACAAAGTCTCTTGTATCTCCTTTTGCAAAATGATTATCATCAGAATAGGCATAAACAAATAATCGCCCCGTCCTATTTAAGAAACTAATATCTTTCGGAATGATAAACTTGGCTTCATACTCTCCATTAGTAACTTTAACGGCACTTCGATTTAAAGCACCTCCGTATTTAACTATATTGTGCGTTGTGCCTGATTTTGTGCCGTCATCTTCTAAAACAGATATATCCTGGTCGCAATCCAACATTGTAATTATAGCAGTTCCGTTAAAAGTTTTGTCTGTTATAGTTGAAGAAGGATAAGTAATATGTCCTTTTATATCAACAGTCGATAAAGCTTTTAATGTAACAGTATCTTTTTCATCTGCTACATAAATGTGATTTAAAGAATCAATTATTGCTCTATTTTCCGGCAATAATAACTTAACACAAGGGTCACCAAGTAAACAATACTTTTTATCGTTATTATAAACTCTTAGTGCTTTTGTTTGATAAAACACTTCTCCAATCGTATAATAATTCCCAGTCTGAGGATTTCTATTAAAGAAGTTAGTATATAGTAATTCATTTAACTGAGCGTTTGGCTCTGCATAAACTAATCTTGTCGAGGAAAATGTGCCAATTGCACCACCAACTTTACTCAATATCAATTCTTCAGCACCACTTCTTATTTCCGGCGTATCAAATCTTCCAAAATCGCAACTTGCCGCAGTCAAAAAGAATAACTTATCTAAGTTTTTCATCTGTGGCACAGTAATGCTCCTTTCAAAAATTTCTTCGTGAGCCCAAACTCGTGGATTGCCATGACCAATCCAGCATAAAAATAAATTGCCGCTAGTATTAACTGTTGAAACTAAATCTTCATTAGCTCTTGGTATTCTTTTGCCTCCCGCAACATTAATAGTTGGATATTCAGGCAAGTATATTTTTTTAACTTGAATATCGTCAGGGAGAATATTACGCCAAAGTCTTTCTGCTTGACCGGTATGCAATGTGCCGTCAGTCCTATCTGTAGTCCAACTGTTGTCTGCAACAATAGTCATATTTGTTCTCCAAGTGTCCAAGCTGGAATTGTTTTCATAATGTTTGATTTTTTCAACAATCCAATCACCGGAAACATCGGAATAAACAGGTTCTCTACCAATTGCAATATCAAGAATCCTATCGTCTCCGGCTACAGTAGTAAAAAATTCATCTGATGTATAAGAATCTATTTCGCTGAAAACCGTTGTATTATTATCTACTTGATAAGTAGGCACAAAATTAGGTGCTGTGGTACTGATTTGTTTATAGTCATAATGTCCGTCTCCCCAAAGCAATACGTATTTTGGCTTGTTAGACCAATTAGCAAAAGCAAAAGCAAGAAAATCTCTTATAGCAACAGGATCAAGCATTCCCGCATTAAATTCATTGTAAATATCATCTGTAGTTACAATAGATACTGAAATATTGCTTTGCTTTTCACGATAATTTTTGTAATTATTCGCTGATTTTATCAACAAAGGGCTTGTGATAACAACTAAATCTGAATTAGCAAAATCTGACCTTAAATTAGCAATTTTTATTGATTCCAATGCAGGTGTTTTAATTTTAGCGGAAATAAAATATCTTTGCGGATGTTTCTTTTCTAAATTTACTCTGAATACAAACATACCTCCGGTTGTCGAAATATTCTTGATTTGTCTTGGATTTGCAGGGTCGCCAACATTAAAACCATAAATGTTATTATTTGAAAAATTATTAATAGAATACTCGGTTAAACCGCTTAGCTCAGGTGAAGTATAATAATAAATTTCATCATCTACCGGCAGTAAAAAAGCGGGATAATGAATTTCGTACCAATCAAAATATCCCAAAGCACTTGAACCGCCAGAATTTTTATAAGAAAACTTTAATATACTTCTATCATCGGAAGATATAATTGATGCAGCTTGTATTGATGTTCCGTATTGCCGGTTCGCATCATTATAACCGCTTACAGGATTTAAATTAATATCCATAATTGCTTTGTTGTTTTCAAAGATTGAAAACGTTCCGTAATCATTTGCTCTATGTGCAACTGATGCCCTATATAAAATATCACCTTTTCTGTCTAAATTATATAATTGTTCGGTAAATATAGCAGGCAAGAGATTTCTGCCGAACCATTGGCGACCGGAACCACCTGTATATGCATTGTTTAATTCTTCTTCGTAGAACATTCTATGAGTATAAGTTACCGGTCTATTTACAACCTCTCCGGTAGGTGATTCTATCGGTTCAAATGATTTAGATTGCTCACCCTTCCAAGTCAAAAGATAATAATTGCTATTACTATAATGATTAATATAGTGGTTGAATCCTTTTATAGAATCATATCTAAAACCATTTGCCGCCGCCGCATAAAAAATTATTTTATCTAATTCACCATTTTTTGTTTTTACGATAATGTTTTGTTCATTCAATTTATTGTTTAGTCCGTCTATCACATTTTCGCTTAATTCTAATCCCCCATTACCATATATCTTGATTGTATTTATTTCGTCTTTATTTATGTAGTAACCTAAATTACTCAACATAGATTTACTAATCTGATAAATACCTTCTTTGTCAATCTTGATTTTCACCCAAGTTTGATTTTTGACTTCTTGAGTTTTTTCATTTTTATTGTTTTTGTTGATAATCTTAGAATAATTTATTTTCCAATCTTTTGTTTGAAGGTTATTTATTGATATAGGCAAATCGTAATCATCTATTGTTGATTTATTATTTTGAAAAGCAGGTTTAGAAAAAAGTATTTTAACAATAACTTCTTTTGGTATTAATATCGAATTTGAATTTTTATCATAGTGAGCGACATTAATTTTTAATTCAGCAATATATCTATTGCGTGCAAGACCTTTATAAGTCAATTCAACCTGTTTGCTTTCTTTGGTTTTGTTGTATAAATCAGCTTTAATTTTATAGATGGTTTGGAAATCATCTTTATTAACTTTTTTATAAAATGGATTTGGAGCTATCAAACTATTGATTTTTGTATAAGAGTTAATCTTATAACTGTTTAATTGGAAACCGTTTTTGGAAGGCACAGTAATGTTTTGACTAACAACAAAAGACATTGGGCCGCCATCAGAAGATTTTACTAATACGGCACCTTTTATTTTTGGAATAATAGTTAGCTGACCATTTGTTGTTGTTATTGTATCAAAGCCGATAATTACAGGTTTAAAAGAAAGAGACAACTCATTATGATTAGAACTAATTACGTCCCAACCATAGGAATTATATATATTTGACGAAAAGATATTTATTGGGTTGAACAGTAGAATGCTTACTACAATCAATAATAAATATTTCGTTTTTTTTACACAATAATCCACATTATACTCCACAAAATTAATACTACTAAACCAACGAGTAAAAATTTTTCAACTTCTCAATCTTATTTTAATCCAACATTATCGTGTAAAAATCCCTCTATAAGCATTTACTTTATATTATTAATAATATTATTTCAAAGATAAATAAAAAATATTTAATATTCAAACTTCTTATTAAGCGACGAGATTGAGTTAATTTATTGTAATTATTTATATTTTTAGACAAAACGGTAATTACTCGGCTTTTGGGGGAGTTGTAGATATTATTAAACTATCTAATTTATTTTTATATTTATTTAAAAGCAAATCAAATTCAAAGCGATAATTCGAATCAAGAGCTTTCAAGGGTTTTGAGTTTACTTTCAATGGATTAATAGCAACACCGTTTCTATAAATCCTAAAATCAAGGTGTGGACCCGTAGCCAAACCTGATTTGCCCACAAAACCAATAGTTTCCCCTTGCTTTACAAATTTATTGACTTTTAAACCCTTAGCGAATCTCGAAAGATGCATATAAGATGAAACATAAGAACCCTCGTGCTTTATTTTTATTATTCGTCCTGCTTCTCTATTTCTCCCAATCGAAATCACTTTGCCTTTGCCGATAGAATGGACAGGGGTACCTATTGGAGCGGCATAATCAACTCCGTGATGAGGTCTTCTAATTTTCAGTATCGGGTGGAATCGCGAATTAGAAAATCTCGAACTTATTCTGCTGTATCGTAAAGGGGCTTTTAGAAAAGCTCTTTTTAAATTATTGCCTTTCCCATCGTAATAACCTTTTATGCTGTCTTTTTGGAAATAAAAAGCATAATAATCTTTCCCGTAATGTTTGAAATATGCGGCGAAAACTTTGCCTACTCCGATGTTTTTATTATCAACTATCAATTCATTGTAGATAGCTTTGTATTCATCACCTTTTTGGATACCAAAAAAATCAATAGACCAAGCGAATATTTCTGATAGTTCAAAAGACAATTCAGTATTAGTGTGATTGCTAATCATAGCATTCCAAAGACTGGTATTAATTATTCCCGATGCTGTCTTTAATACTTTTTTTACTTGTTTTTTGTCTTTATAAACTCTGATTTCATTAAATAAGTTGACTACAACAAACACAGTAGGATTAATTTCGTATATAAAATATTTTGCCGTTTTGCTACTGTCATTACTAATTAAAAATGAATAATTATTGCCTGCTTTTATCATTGAAAAGTCAAAAATCGAATCTGATTCATTTAATATTTCTCTAATTTTCTTAACACCGACATTGTATTTTTGAAAAATTCCCGAAAAACTATCCCCCTCTTTTATGCTATGGTTGCTTACAATCAAAGAATCAATTATTATCCCATATAGTTTCTTATGAGTTTCAATTTTTTTATTTGCTTTATTTTTAATTAGTGTTTTCGCGTGCACAGAAAGCAACTCCATATCTGAGTTTTCCTTATGGCAAGATAGGAATAATAATA
>CAZVPQ010000020.1:0-12769 GCA_964628675.1 uncultured Hyphomicrobiales bacterium
AATAATAGGGAATGTAAATGGGTTTATTATTTTCAATTGTTGCTATAGTAGTATTGATAGCAATAGCGATAATAGGTGCAATAGTGCCGGGTTTACATTTTGTTTTCGCTGTTGTTATTCCATACTTAGCCATAGCATTGTTTATCATAGGTGTTATTTACCGCGTAATCAAATGGGCAAAATCACCTGTGCCATTTCGTATTCCGACTACTTGCGGTCAGGAAAAATCTTTACCTTGGATCAAACAAAACAAGATTGACAATCCGAGTTCCACTTGGGGAGTGCTTACAAGAATGGCTCTGGAAGTATTATGTTTCCGTTCATTATTCAGGAATACGAAAACCAAATTAAATGAAGGTCCAAAGATTGTTTATGGCGAAACAAAATGGCTTTGGGCATTTTCATTAATGTTCCATTGGTCCTTTCTAATAATTATTATGAGGCATTTCAGATTCTTCACAAATCCCAACCCCGGTTTTGTTGGTCTTTTGGAATCCTTGGACGGATTTTTTCAAGTTGGTTTGCCTATCATTATGATGACAGATGTTGCGATTTTAATAGCTCTGACATATTTGTTTCTCAGGAGAATATTTGATGCTAAAATTAGATATATTTCACTCGCATCTGATTATTTTCCCTTGCTACTTATCTTTATGATAGCTTGTACAGGCGTTATTATGAGATATTTCGCAAAAACCGATATAGTGGCGGTAAAAGAATTGGCTGTTGGGATATTAAGTTTTAAACCGATAATACCATCATTAACAATATCCGTTTGGTTTTATATTCATTTGTTTCTAGTATCCACTTTATTAATTTATATACCGATGAGCAAGCTAATGCACTTCGGAGGTGTATTTATGAGTCCTACAAGAAATCTTGCGAATAATAATCGAAGCAAAATGCATATAAATCCTTGGGCTGATGATAAAGAATTGTTAGGACTTGCTTATCATACTTACGAAGAATACGAAGATGATTTTAGAGATGTAATGAAAGCCGCAGGTTTGCCATTAGACAAAGATGTTGCTAAAAAGGAGGAGAAATAATATGGCTAAGCTAAAAGCAAATGAATTATTTGAAACGATTGATTTTAAGCCACCAAAAACTAATTGGATGGATACAAAAGTCGATTTCGAAAAAAGAGGCACTTATAACTATGCCGCTGTTCCCGAAAGTTTAGAATATATTCATCAACCTAATCCGAGGAAATGGCAACCTTATGAAGAAGATTGGAAGCTACCTGAGAATTGGAAGGAAATAATTCTTGAAGGATTAAGATTGAGATTGGATAAATTCCGCTCTTTAAAATTATTTATGGACATTTGCGTGAGATGTGGAGCTTGTGCAGACAAATGCCATTTCTTTATCGGAAGCGGAGACCCAAAAAATATGCCTGTTTTAAGAGCGGAATTATTACGCTCGGTTTATAGAAAAGAATTTACAAAAGCAGGTAAATTAATGGGCAAAATGGTTGGCGCCCAAGAATTAACTTTTGATGTTTTAAAACAATGGTTCTATTATTTTTATCAATGTACTCAATGCAGAAGATGTTCTGTTTTTTGCCCTTATGGAATTGACACTGCCGAAATAACTATTATCGCTCGAGAATTAATGAATCTTATCGGTGTTAATATTGATTGGGTTATGACGCCTGTGAAAAATAGTCATAGGACAGGAAACCATTTGGGAATTCAACCACACGGATTTTTAGACAGTTTGGAATTTGCCGCTGATGATTTGGAAGACATTACCGGTGTCAAAGTTGATGTTCCGATAAATAAAAAAGGTGCTGAAATTTTATTTATAACTCCATCGGCAGACTATTTCGGAGAACCTCATTATTTTACTTTGCTCGGCTATCTTGCTTTGTTCCACGAAATAGGTTTGGATTATACTTTTAGTACTTATGCTTCCGAAGGCGGAAATTTCGGTTCTTTTGTTTCCCACGATTTAATGAAAGCTTTGAACGCTAAAATGTATGCTGAAGCAAAAAGATTGAAAGTCAAGTGGATTCTTGGTGGCGAATGTGGGCATATGTGGAGAGTTGTCCATCAATATATGTCCACTTTAAACGGTCCGGCGGATTTTTTGGAAGTTCCGAAATCACCAATAACAGGCACAGTATTCGAAAATGCAAAAGCTACAAAAATGACACATATTGTTGAGTTCACTGCAGATTTAATTAAGAATAACAAATTAAAATTAGACCCAAGTAGGAATGACCACTGGCGAGCTACTTTCCACGACTCTTGTAATCCTGCAAGAGCTATGGGACTTATCGAAGAACCCCGTTATGTTATTAAAAACGTAATGAATAGTTTTACAGAAATGCCCGACAATTGTATTAAAGAACAGACTTTTTGTTGTGGAAGTGGCGCGGGTTTGGGAACAGAAGAGAATTTTGAAATGCGTATGAGAGGCGGTTTGCCGAGAGCAAATGCAGTTAAATATGTTCACGAAAAAGATAATGTTAATATTTTGCTTTGTATTTGTGCTATTGATAAAGCAACTCTACCGACTCTAATGGATTATTGGGTTCCGGAAGTAGAAGTTGGCGGTATCCACGAAATGGTTGGTAATGCGCTTATTATGAAAGGTGAAAAAGAAAGGGAGACCGACCTTAGAAATCAACCTTTAATCAAACCCGAATCGGAAGATTCAACAGAAAAGGAGGGTGATTAATTATGTATAATTCAGGAAAAGTTATTATTGGTATAATAATTTTTATATTATTATTTACATCACCTATTTGGACTAATCTTTTTAGTTCGGGAGTCGCTTCAACCCCAAATTTGGAATTCCCTAAAAATAGTAAAGAATGCGTAATGGATAAAGATTATATGAATCACTATCATATGGATTTGTTGAATGAATGGAGAGACAAAGTAGTAAGGAAAAATATTAGATATTTGACAAAAGACGGCAAACCGTTTTATATTAACGGTAAACCTGCTGAAATGAGTTTAACTAAAACTTGTCTAAATTGTCATAATGATAAATCCAAATTCTGCGACCAATGCCATAATTATATGGACGTAAAGCCATATTGTTGGGACTGCCATATTGATAAATACGATGCTTCCGACAATGAACTCAATTTCAAAAATAATAATAAAATAGAAAATGTTGGTAACCATAAGGAGGTTGAATAATGGAAATGAATAGAAGAAAATTCTTGACTTTTTCAGCTGTTGCGGCGGCTTTTGGCATAGCAGGTAAACCAACTTATGATATTCTTGCCGATGAAATTATTGGTAATGGCGAAAAGAAACGCTTTGCTATGGTAATTAATCTAAAAAAATTCTTTAAAAATCCTGAATTAATGGATAATTGTATAAATGCATGCAATGCGATTCATAATATTCCTGACATACCCAAAAAAGGCAAAGAAATAAAATGGATATGGAAAGAAAAATTTGAAAACGCATTTTTGGAACAAGAAAATTATCATTTGCCTGACAAAATTCGCAATCATCCTATTTTGCTATTGTGTAATCATTGCGATAATCCGCCCTGCGTCAATGTTTGCCCAACCCAAGCAACTTGGAAACGTGAAGAAGACGGTATCGTGATGATGGATTGGCATAGATGCATTGGTTGCCGATACTGTATGGCGGCTTGTCCCTATGGTTCAAGAAGTTTTAATTGGGAAAATCCGAGACCTTATATTACAAAACTCAATTCAAGCTTTCCAAGTCGTACAAAAGGTGTTGTCGAAAAATGTACTTTTTGTGATGAACGAATTGCCGAAGGCAAATTACCTGCTTGTGTGGAAGCTTGTTCTGACAATGAAATGATGTTTGGTGATTTGAATAATCCCAAATCCGAGATTAGAGAAATATTAAGTAAAAATTATTCAATTAGGCGTAAGCCTGAATTAGGGACTCAACCCGAAATTTACTATATAGTATGAGAGGGGAACTATGTTAGAAAAAATATTTATCGGTTCGAAAAAATACTGGACTTGGGTAATTTTTTTACTCATCATTATTAGTATTGGAACTCTTGCATTTTTGTATCAATTTAAAGAAGGTTTGCAAGTAACAAATATGAGCAGAGATGTATCTTGGGGAATATATATTGCTCAGTTTACATTTTTAGTTGGTGTTGCCGCATCAGCGGTAATGGTTGTTCTACCATATTATTTACATAACATCAAAAAATTCGGCAAGATAACAATTTTAGGCGAAGCTCTTGCGATAGGTGCAGTTATTATGTGTATGACTTTTATTTTTGTCGATATGGGTCAACCACTGAGGATATTAAATGTATTTCTCCACCCAACACCGAATTCACCTATGTTTTGGGATAGTGTTTCATTATTTGGCTATTTGGTATTAAATGTATTGATTAGCCACGTAGCTTTGAAATCCGAAAAGAACGGTATTGCACCACCAAAATGGATAAAACCGTTTATTATTATTTCAATACCTTGGGCTGTGAGCATACATACGGTAACTGCATTTTTATATTCTGGACTTGCCGCAAGACCATTTTGGATGTCAGCTATATTAGCCCCGAGATTTTTAGCATCTGCTTTTGCCGCAGGACCTTCTTTGCTTATCATTTTATGCTTATTATTAGGCAAAATCTCAAAGTTCCACGTCGGCAAAGAACCGGTGCAAAAAATAGCGATTATTGTTACTTATGCAATGCTCTTGAATGTGTTTTTCATTTCGCTTGAATTGTTTACGGCATTTTATAGTGGAATGCCAGAGCATACATTACACTTTAAATTTTTGTATTTGGGTTTAGAAGGCAATTATACATTAGTACCATTTATGTGGGCATCAAGTATTTTTGCCATTTTATCAATTCTAATATTGATAGTTCCCAAATGGAGACATAATGAAAAGCTATTGCTTTGGGCTTGTATTTTTGTGTTCTTATCAATATGGTTAGACAAAGGGTTAGGAATGATAGTCGCGGGATTTACACCGACAACATTAGGTCATATAGTACCGTATTGGCCTACAAGCACTGAAATATTAATCACTCTTGGCGTATTTGGTTTGGGAACATTAATCATAACAGGATTATATAAAATCATATTATCCGTAAGAAGACAATTGAAAGAGAGTATATAAAAAATCTATCTATAAAAGTCCGATTCCTATTGGAGTCGGACTTTTTTTTCTATTTCAAAACAATTTACAAATTAATATATTTTATTAGTTCCTTAATGCAAAAATTTATTTATTTAATTACTAAGAATTTTTTAACTATTAATTTAGACTTACTTGTAATCTCCATAAAGTAAAATCCTGACTGCAAGTCATGAACATTAATTTTAACATTTGAACCATTATCATTGGTTATAGAATTAGAATTAATATTAAACACTTTTATTATCTTCCCTGCATAATTTGTAATTTTTATGGATAATGTTTGTGATATTGCAGAAGAGAATTTAAGATTAATATTTGAATTTGTAGGATTAGGATATAGTGTTACGTTATTATCAGTTGTAACAAGATTTGATTTTACATCGCTTAATAAATCTTTATTATAAACTAACCCAATATCAGTGCCGAAGTATAATGAGTTATCAATTGTTATACAAAAATCATTTATTGGGATTCCTAAGTTTTTGTTGCCGTTAATTTTTAAATCGATTATCTTGAATTTCCCATTTCCAATGTAATTGTATAAGTAACCTTCGTTGTCGGCAACATAAACCCTGCTGTCAATCTGTTCTTTGAGACTAAGTGGTTTACCTTTGATACCTGTATCGGTAATTTTAATACTGTCCCATTGAAAGGAATCAAGATTTAAATAATAAATAGAACTATCCCATTGAATATTATATCCTTTTGTAAATAATAATTCATTTGCTTTATTATCATAGTAAATATGAGAAAAAGAAAAACTTGTATCAGGATTTTCATATAATTTCCAATCTGTACCATCAAAATCAATAATCGATTTTGTTGTAATAATCCAAATTGCTCCATCGGGCAATAAAGCTAAATCTGTTGGAATTGTATCTTTTCCAAACATAAATATACCGCCAACTCTTTCGTAATAATAATCAGGCATTGAAGAGTTATAAGTATCGTGAGTTTCTAATTCTTGTGTATTAAAATTGTAAATCGACAAATAAGAATTTAAGGAATCTTTTCCAATATAATAACTACCTAATGCGGCAATATATTGTTTGTTGGCTTTTATTGTCGCAATACTAGGAGAACTTTTATCAGAAAAACCCATATCTTTTTCTATAAAATCATTTCCTTCCCATGTTATTATATAAGAACTCAAATTAATATTGTTTTTTCTTAAATCCGTAAAATATACATTCCCATCAGGTCCGACTATATGTGCGGGAGTATTTGAAAACAAATCGGGCTTTACAAAACCGGAATCTACTTGTATTAGTAGATTATCGTTATAATATTTACCGTTATAAATTCCTTGACCTTTTTTGTTTACACATACAGTTGTGATTGATGCATAAGGAAAATCCGATTTAATGGGATATATATTGTCATTTTGGTTATCTAAACAAACAAAAGTACCATTTGGAGCTTTAATGTCATCATTAGTATAATAGATTTTTACAAATTTTTCGTTATTAATTTCCAATACATTGGAAAAATATGTCCCGGCAGGTATTCCGTAATCCTTAGAAGGGACTCTGTACCAACCAGTATCTTTTTGGAAATAAAAATTGTCATTTGAAGAGAATATTATTTGACCATCATTTAAAATGCTGATTTTCCCAATATTTTTTTCGGGTTCGTTTTCAAGATACATTGTAACTTCTCCTGTTTGGATATTATATTTTGCAGGTCTGTAAAAATTGTTTTCATTATTAACAACATACCAAAGATTCCCTTTTTTATCATTAACAAAATCATAATACCAATTAGGTTTCATATCTTTAATATCAAATTTATCAGTTACCGTCCAAACGCTGTCATGATAAACATACACAGAATCAAAATTTTTCAGAATAATATCTTTACTATCACTTGCAAGTTGAACATTCCCTTGTCGATAGGGAAAGTCATCTTTACTTAAAAATGTCTTGACAACCTTGTCCCCGGATATTACGAGCAATCTTATTCTGTCATCGACCCAAGTTGAATAAAATGTAGTACTTGTCTCATCTAAATCATTAAACAAAACCCAAACTTCGTTATTGTTGACAAATAATTTTTTAATATCATATCTAAAATTTATATACTCTTTTAAATCAAATATTTTCCAATTATTACCATCATATTTATAGACTTTATCTGCCGAATATGTCCAAATATTTCCATCGTCATCAGTATATAAATATCTTGCATCTCTGTCCGGATAGCTTTCACAAATATGCGCTGCCGAAGTAATTTCGCCATTTTTGTTAATCAAGCTCAATCCATTGCTACTGGAAATTAACAGACCGTTTCCATTTGGTAATTTCAATATACTATTGATATAATTCCCCTGCAAATCGGAATATATTGAATTCGTATAATTATTCTTTTTGCTTTTGAAATCATATATACACATTCCATTTACCAAACCCATATATAATTTCCCATCAAGCTCAATAAAAGAACGGATTTGATTCTTTTGATTTCTAATTTCCCATTTGGAATAAGAAAAAGAATAACTTGCAATTAATATTAATGCAATAAGAAAAAACTTCATAATCAACCTCCATTTTAAATTATCAAAAAATAAAAATGTCATATCTATATATTATATAACACATAAAAAGCAAAAAAGTTACAACTTGATTGCATTTTTTTTCAATATTGACAAAAAATATCAACTTTTGGTTACGAAAATATTTTTGTTATTGTATAATGATATAAATTTTTATAATTTTAAAAAGCAATAAAAATAATAGTTTATTAGTCTATATAATTAATTATTTTGAAATATGAGGAAATTATGACAGAGACAACTCCTTTTTACCAAAATGTAAAAAGTATAATAGAAAATGAAATCCGTCCTTTTATTGAAGCTGACGGCGGTTATATATTTTTAGATAGAATTGAAGATGATGGAACTGTTTTTGTTCAACTAACAGGTGCATGTGCAGGTTGTCCGGGAGCTACTATGACTTTAAAAGCCGGGGTTGAACGAATATTAAAAGCAAAAATTGATGAAGTAAAAGAAGTAAAATTAGCTTATTAATTTTTATCTTAAATCAATTACTGTACATTTCTTCGGAATTGCAAATTCAAATTCACTATCTTCAATATGATTTGTGTATTTAAGTTTTCTAATTTGCCAAGTTAATGTTTCGTTATTTTCAATTATTTGTATTGACTCAATTATAAATTTCTTTGAGATTTTTAAATTGACTTCGGAAATATCAGGCATATAGTTAATGCTATCTTTTGATTTTAATTTAATTAAGTAACTATTGTCATCTTTCATAGAAATCAAAGAAACCGGTTCGAAATTTTCAATAAACGAAAAGAAAATATCTTCCAAAGATATATTCTCATCATCTTTTTGGAAATCACCAATTACAACTTTATTATCTTTTTCCGAATAATTCCATATTGTTTTCCCGTCGCAAATAATTATTCTGTCCCCAAGATTCATTTTGTATTTATTACCTTTTTTGGCAATCAGATTTCCCGAAAAATCATTGCCAAGCAATTTGAAATTCAAAGAAACCGATTCTATATTACCATAAGTACCCAATAACTTCTGATAAACATCTTGCTTAGATAATTCGGCAAAAATGTTGGAAAAGAAAATAAATATGAAAACAAAAGAGATTGATATTATTTTAAAATATTTCATAGTAATATATATTATTGTTACTTAATTTTAGCCCTTATCGGACCTCTAATTCCACGATACTTAGTTAATTCAGCTCCTACAAAACCAATTAAGATTTTTGTGCCTACTTTAACGGGGATTTTTCTATCATCATCGGTAAGCCAAATAAGTATCCTCCCCTCATTAATAAAAAGCCCTCCTTCAACTACAAGAGGTTCGATAACTATACATTTGAATTTGCCTGCATCTACATCAACTGTTTGACGCCCTAAGATTCTGACGCCAAGTGAATAAGTTGTATCCTTAAAAAAGTTTTTTAAATAAAAAACAGAATCCTTTTTCATAGAATGCAGGTCTAAAGTTCTGACATAATAGAATGCAGAAACAATATCGTGAATATAAGGGTCAACATCATATTTAGTTATCTTGCCTTTCATTTTAGTAACAGCTTTATGATTTTTTTGGTCAAAACTTGCAGTAAAATCTCTTTTAAATTTTCCTTCTCTAATATGCTGCTCGAAATGCCATGGGAAAATACCTTGCACATCAAGAATTGACCTGTAATTGTCCTTAACGTGATATAACCAATCAAGACTTTTTAAAGAATTTACCTGAAATCTAATGTCATAAGATTTTCTGCCCTTCCAATATTTTGGTTTAGGCAAAATATAAAAAAAACCTGTACCTGCTGTTATAAATTTATACCCTACTTTGTATTCAAGCTTTTCGCCAAAACCATAAGCCGTATTAGGGACATATCTATATTTCTCAATATTTGGTTTTACTGAATCATTTTGAGCAATAACAAGTTGAAAACTTATTACAAGAATTAAAGGTATTATTTTAAAATAAAGCAAAGTGTTTCTATTCAATCTAATCATTTCCTAATTTTCAATATTATTAATCTTAATTATAGTAACGATTTAATTTATTCCAAATTATTTTTCCGTTTGTTTCTAAAATAAAAAAATACAATTATTAGCACAATGACAACAATGATAATCGGGAAAATAATCTGTCCGTATTTTTTTAGATATAAATCGGCTAAGCGCCAGTTAGAGCCTAATAACACACCGACATAAATCAATATTACATTCCAAATAATTGCACTTATACCGGCAAACAGGATAGTAAAAGAAGGTCTCATTTCAGCAAAACCCGCGACAAAAGAAATCAGACCTCTGGTGCCGGAAAGAAATCTATTTGCCATAATAATATAATAACCATATTTATTTAGCCATTCTCTTGGCTTTTTCATATTCTTTTCATTGATAAAAGAAAATCTTTTGGACTGCACAATCCTTTCGCCAAAATATTTCCCCAAATAAAACATTATCGCAAATCCAAAAATAGAACCTAAACTTGCAGTTAATAATAATGGTATGAAATTCACAGTTCCGATGCCGACCAAAGTCCCGATGAATACTAAAACCGTATCACTTGGCGACGGTGGGAAAAGATTTTCCAATGTAGTTATAAGAAAAGCACCTGCCAAAACCCAATACCAAGGGACTGTCGAAAGTATATGTACGGCATAATCAAGCATTATTCACTTATCGTTATTTTAAGAAATTGCAATATACTAAGAAATTATTCAGCCCGTTCGTTTAGAATTAATTTCTCGGCATCAAAAAGATTTTCAACAATGAAATCAGCTTCGGGACAATCTTTTTTGCCATAATTCCCAATTAATATTGTTTTAAGATTTGCCCTTTTGCCGGCAATGGCATCAGTCGTACTATCACCTATGACCCAAGAATTCTCAATATCAATATCCCATTTATTAATTGCTTCTACTATCATTCCGGGATTTGGTTTCCTGTAATAACTCCCGCTTTCAGCTAAATCAGTACAATAATATAAATCTTTGAAACCAACTCCAAATTTTTTGACTAAAACATCTTGCATATAATTTAATACTATTTTTAATTCTTCATTAGTCATTAAACCCTTGCTAACACCCTGTTGATTAGTAATAAGAAATGTATCAAATCCATTTTCAATAATTTTAGGAAATATATATAAGAAATCTTGAATAAATCTGAATTCTTCAATGTCTTTAATATATTCTCCTACTATTCTGTAATTAACAACACCGTCTCTATCAAAAAAAACCGCTTTTTTCTTTTTACCAGTCATTTTATTTTTCTTTTCCTAAAACTTCATCAATAATTTTATCTAATTTCATAAAAACAGATTTCCAAGAATGAGTATTAATAATCAATTCTCTTGCATTATCTGATATTGATTTTGCTAATTCTTTATTTTTTAAAATATTAATTGTATGTTGTGCTAATTGATGAAAATCATCGCCAATTAATACTTCTTTGCCATTTACGGCATTAATCCCTTGATTTCCCGTCGGAGTAGTTACAACCGGACAAGCACAAGACATCGCTTCTAACAATTTATTTTGGATACCTGAACCACCCGTATGAGGATGCAAAAAAACTTGTGCTTTTTGTAAATAGGGAATCATATCGGGGACATTGGCTTCAATACTTATTGAATCCGACTTTAAAGAAAGTATATTTTGAGGTGGATTAGCTCCTACTATTTTCAATTTAGCATCAGGGATTTCTTTTTTGATAATTGGGAGTATGTTTTTTACAATTGTTTTAACCATCAAAACATTTGCCCAAACATCCATTTTGCCGGCAAATAAAATACCCTTTCTTTCAATACTTTCTTTAGGTTTGAATTTATCTATATCCGTTCCATTAGTCAATAATTCATAATTTGCGTTTGGATTTTGTTTCTTCATCGCATCAATATCGGCTTCCGACACCAAAGTGGTCAAATCAAAATAATTAACTATATTCGGTTCATAAGTCTTTAATCTTGTGTATTCCCACCAACGAACAATTTTATGTTTTAAATTACTGCTTTCTTCGTAAGAGCGTTTTTGATAAAGCGTTCGGCAGTCCTCGGCAATGAGAACTTTAGGTAATTTTTTATTTTTAATATATTCGGCAGTTCTCATAAAAAAGGAAAAAGCCAAATCAATGTGATTGTCATTGATGATTTTATCAACCGTTTTTTGAAAATCGGAATGATAATAATATGCAATCTCTAATGGATAATTTGTAATTTTAGCAAATGTTTTCAGACCCGCTACCATTGGATTTAATTTGATAACAAAAACTTTAACACCAAGTTTCTCAATAGCATTAACATAATTTACAGGTATTTTACTTCCTTGATAAAAACTAATGAGAGTTACATTATGATTCTTTGCTAAATGGCTGAGAAGATAATAAGGCTTTAATCTATCACCGCCAATAACTGGATAAGGCAGTCTCGCCGTCATAAACAAAATATTTAGTTGCTTTTTATTCAAGAGTAATAATAATTAATTAAAAATAAAATGTAAAAATAAGAAAAGAAAGTGCTTTATGAAAATGTAATTCTTAGAATAGAAAAATCATCTTGCAAATAACGTCTTTTATTTATTGATTTTACGTGTTCATAAACAGATTCCAAATCAAGAGATTTTTTTTCATTCCAATATTCAATTGATTTTTGTTTCAAAAAGTCAAAAAATTCATTTAATGACCACCGTGAATCATCTTTTTGTTCTATTTCATAGACACCATCGGAAAAAATATAAAGTTTTGACGGAGTTGGAATTTTAACAGATAAACTTTTGAATTTATAATCTTCAACAGCGCCAATGAAAAGATTTTTTGAACTAAGCTTATAATCTTTCCCCGTTTCATCAATCAATAATCCCGGGGGATGTCCGGCAGTAGCATATTTCAAAACTCCTTCCTTTGCATTATAAACGCCATAAAACAAAGAAAAGAACATATCATTATGGTCAGTCATTTGATAATTTTCATTCAATCTGCATAAGACTTGCGATGGATCCTTAAAGTCAGTTTTAGATAAACTTTTATGTCTTAAATCATTAAGGACAGAGATAGACATTAATGCAGGTCCAATGCCGTGATTGCATACGTCAAGTAAATAGACAGCGAAATTATCTTTATCAAGCCACCTATAACCAAAAGAATCTCCCCCTAATTGAGCG
>CAZVPQ010000021.1:0-12503 GCA_964628675.1 uncultured Hyphomicrobiales bacterium
AGAATCACTTTATCTTATTCTTAAATCTAAAATTAAAATAAGTGAAAATATTTTTTCTAAAATTCAACCGTTTTTTCTAAATATTAGTTTTTTTAATAAAGATTTTATGAATTTAATTTCTTCTATGTCATTATTGCCAACTGAATTCGCTGAACAATTAGATGAATTTTTTAAAATCTTAGCAAATCAAAAAATACCAATTAAAGAAAAATTTATATTGCTGAATGCTTTAAAAACAGATACTCCAAAACAAAATAATTTATATTCATTACTAAACGGAATTATAGATTTCTTTAAAGAAAAGCCCCAGCAAGGAGATTTAAAAAATTTAGTAAAATCAATTAAAAATATGCAATCTTTCTTGGAATCTCAAGCAATAAATAATTTAATTTTATCTAATTTACAAAATCAATTCTATTTCATTCTTCCTTATATGAAAGCTGGGCACATCAATTTTGTTAAAATTCTATTTTCCTCACCAACATCGAAATCAGAACGAGTAAAAAAACTCCACTTCTCCTTTAAAATAATCACTGAAAATCTTGATGAAGTCTTAGTCAAAGGCAATTCATTTAAGAAACAATTAAATGCAGGTCTTTATGTTCAAAATGATGATATAAAAGATTACTTATCAAAAGATTTGCAATTGTTAAAGCAAGAATTAATAAATGATTCTTTTTTGGTACAATCTTTGTTAGTTGCTAATGTAAGCGATAAGGATATCATTGGTTTAGAGACTAATAAGCCAAATAGCGGAAAAGGATTTTCAGTAGTGATATAAAATTGTTTTAATACATAGGGGGAAATAAAATGAAAAAGCTAACATTCTTTGGAGCAGTATTAATAGTCGCATTTACTCTATTACCAATCAATAATTTGTCAGCAAAAAATAATTCGTCTGTTTATTACTTTGCGGATATTAATAGATTTTATCAAGATTTTGGTAAGATATTTTGGGAAAACGGAAGAGGAAATGAGCTTTCAATCACAAGAGATAATGATTTTAAAAAGAATTCAAAATTTGTATTTGATGAAGATGGCAAAATGATTAAAAGGATTAGTAGTGCTGCTCGGCAAAGTTTTTCGCAAGATCAGATGAACTATTTTTATGATGGGGATCAATTGGAAACAGTGGTTGAGGAAAATTCGGATTTCAATAGAGTTATAAAATTTGATTATACTCAATGGGGCAGACTGTATTCTTTTACGGAAGAAATTCATTTTACAAATAATAATCAAAAAAATATTTACTCTAAATTTGATATTTATAAATATAAATTAGATGCCAAAGGCAATGTATATGAGGTCAGGGGTGCTAACAAAAAATTCTTTGGATTGTTTACATCAAATTATAAAATAGTGAAATTATATGATTATAATGCTGACAATAGATTAAAAGCAACTCATGATTTTATTTTACCGGAAAGCAATGCTTTATTAATAAATTCAAAAGATTATGTTCTTAAATAAAATTTCTTTTTCATGATTGGACTCACAGAAATAGGGGAGATAAAAAAGTTTGAGTTTTATCTCCCTAATTTTATGGGCATTATAACAATATTTGGCACAAAATCTAAAATAGGAAAGAAAATTAAATATTGCTTAATTGAGCCAAATCGAAAGCATATTTGGCAATTTCGAAGCAAGAAGTAAGTCCGGGGGATTCAATGCCAATTAGATTAATAAGCCCCGGTAAGCCATATTCAGATTCCTCTTTGATGATAAAATCTCTATACTCCCCACCATCAATTTGCAATTTGGGACGGATTCCTGCTTGATCGGGATGTAAATCATTGAGTTCAATTCCATTTAAATATCTTGAAGCTGAACCATAAAAAGTCTCTTGCAATTCGGTGGGGATAGAGTAATCTTGCTTTCTTTCATTTAAATATTGAACATCAGGACCAAATTTCAACTCGCCGGAAAGCTCAACCGTGATATGAACACCTAAACCCGATAAATTTTTAGAAGGTACGGGATAGATTAAGTGATTTACTAAATCCTTTTTTGATGAATTCAATCTGAAATAATGTCCCCGTGCATAATTTATCTTATATCCGGCTTTTTCAATGTTAATACCTGACAAAGCGGCGACAGTATCCGAATCAAGCCCCGCTGAATTAATAAGCTTATTACAACTAACCTTAAAAATGGCATCTGAGGGACCTTCCACGCTTAACTCATACCCGCCACTAAGAATATCAATGCCAATCAAATTGTGTTTATATGCAAAATCGCAACCTGCTGATTTAGATCTGGCTTCCAAACTCGACATTAATTGGTGGGAATTGACTACTCCCGTGTTTTTCGACCATAAAGCGGCAACAGATTTAATATTGGGTTCAATGGAATTTATCTCTTTTTTGTCAATTTTCTCAATATGGCTTACACCATTATCTAAAGCCCTCCGGTATATACTTTCTAATGAATTCAACTCTTTGTCATTTACAGCAATTATATACTTGCCAATTCGATTATAATCAATATTATTGGCTTTGCAATAAGAATAAAGACTTTTATTTCCCCTGACGCAAAATTTAGCTTTTAATGAATTTTTTGGGTAATAAATACCTGAATGTATTACTTCGCTATTACGCGAACTCGTTTCGTTGCCAAAAGATGAATGCCTTTCGATAACAAGAGTAGAAAAATTATTTCGAGAAAATATTTCAGCACAAGCTAAACCAACAACACCGCCACCGATTACGATTACATTATAATCCATTATAAAATAAATATTGGGAACAATGAATAAATATTAAAATCTATAACTTAAACCAACACCACCACCATAAGTGAAAGAATTCTGATTCTTGCTATTACCACTATAAGAAAAAGAACCTGAGTGATCATTATTTTCAATGGAAATTATAAATCCTCCATCGAAGTTCAAAACAAAATTATTATTATCCATAAACGTGAAATCCAGACCAAAGCCGGGACCTATATTAAACATTCTATTGAAATCTTTTGATTTATACTTTGTAATATTTTGTCCATAATCATAACTATTATATAGGTTTTCTTCATACCATTCCGAAAATCCAAAAAGTAGATATAAACTTGTATGCTTAGTGTGATGAAAATAGTATTGAACTTCTCCACCTATTTGCCCCCGAAAATCAGTATTGTCTCTCTGATGAGTATTATCAGCACCATTAGCTTTGTAGTAAAGAAACACAGTAGTTTTAGCCGCCCAAATATTATTAAAAATATACTTGTAACTAAGTCCTACACCTGAAAACACTGAAGCGGAAGCTCCTAATTGATTGTGCATAATCGATTCTTTTGCACTGAGAGAACTTACAGTTAAGAAGGCGAGTAAAATAATAATTGCTTTTTTCATAAATACCCCTTTTTAAAAATTTCAAATCCTCTTAAATCAATATACGAAAAAAATAGAAAATGTTTTATTAGTTCAATAACTTTAAATATTGCAATATGATTGAAGTTTATCCAATTTAGTAATTAAAAGATTTAATTCTGATTTAATTGCAATTTTATTTATATTCAAATCGTTTTCGATTATAACCAACATTATTGGCTTTGCAATAAGAATAAAGACTTTTATTTCCTCTGACGCAAAATTTAGCTTTTAATGAATTTTTTGGGTAATAAATACCTGAATGTATTACTTCGCTATTACGCGAACTCGTTTCGTTGCCAAAAGATGAATGCCTTTCGATAACAAGAGTAGAAAAATTATTTCGAGAAAATATTTCAGCACAAGCTAAACCAACAACACCGCCACCGATTACGATTACATTATAATCCATTATAAAATAAATATTGGGAACAATGAATAAATATTAAAATCTATAACTTAAACCAACACCACCACCATAAGTGAAAGAATTCTGATTGTTGCTGTTGCTATTATCGTAATAATAAGAAGAACCTGAGTAATCATTATTTTCAATAGAATATACAAATCCTACATCAAAGTTAAGAACAATATTATCCCAAATAATTAAATCCAAACCAAATCCGGGACCAATATTAAACATTCTCCTGAAATCTTTTGATAAATCCGTAGTGTACTGATTTAGATTATAATCATAAATATTATTAGTGTTTTCTTCATACCATTCAGAAAATCCAAAAAGGAGATATAAACCAGTATGTTTTGAGTGATGCACATAGTATTGAACTTCACCGCCAATTATTCCGAATAAATCAGTATTATCTCTGTGGTTAGAATTATTATTCCCGTCAGAATTATAATAAATAAACACGGTTGTTTTAGCCGCCCAAATATTATTAAAAATATACTTGTAACTAATTCCTACACCTGAAAACGTTGAAGCTGAACCCCCTAATTGATTGTGCATTATTGATTCTTTTGCACTGAGAGAACTTACAGTTAATAAGGCGAGTAAAATAATAATTGCTTTTTTCATAAATGCCTCTTTTTATAAATTTCAAATCCTGTTAAATCAATATACGAAAAAACATAGAAAAAGTTTTATTTATACTATTACTTTAGATGTTACAATAATCATTATTATAATTCTTTATCTAAGTTTACCCATTTTGCTAATCCAAAGATTTAATTAGAATTTAATTGCAATTTTATTTGTATATTATACGTTGAATAAAAATATATTTGATTATCAATTTAGTAAAAAAAATGGCAGACGATTCTAATATTAAAAATATACTTGTTGTCGATGACGACCCGACAGTATTGACTTTGCTTGATATGACATTAAGAAAAGCATTTAAAGTTACAAAATTCTCTAATCCGATTAAAGCTTTGGAATTTTTGAAAACAGGGTTTAAACCCGGAGTAATTATTAGCGATTTGATGATGCCTGAAATGTATGGCACAGAATTTCTCAGTAAAACTATTGAATTAGTACCTGAAGCTATAAAGATAATTGTTACTGCATATTCGTCTTCGAAAGAAATAATAGCAAGTATAAACAAAGCTCATGCATATATGTTTATCAAAAAGCCATGGGAAAAAATTGAATTATTCCAATCGGTTGTTGTAGCTTGGGATAAATATGAAGCTGATAAAAAATTATTGAGTCAAAACCAATCAATAGAAAACCTTAGTGAACAAAATATCGAACGAGAATCATCAGATAGTGATAAACAACTTAATAAAAAAATAATTCTTCTGAATGAGGAAAGTCAAAAAGACAAGGAAAAAATATACGAATTACAAAATATTATTGCGGATTTAAAAAAACAGCCTACATCGAAAGATAGCAATATTAAAGATTTGGCTATGTCATTTTCATATTTGATTCATGAATTTGAAAAGTTATGGTTTACAAATCATACCGAAAACGTTTATAATATTGTTGAATATTTATTGAAAAAATTAAATTTGCCTATTCAATTACAAGAAAATATTAAAATAGCTTCTTTGTTGCATAATATTTCAATTATACAAATGCCGGATAATTTAAAATATAAAAATCCTAACAATCTTAATGAAAAACAAAGAAAACAATATTTTTATTTTTTCTCTCAGTCATTGGCTATTCTCAACAAAGTAAAACCTTTATCTAACTTTCATTCTATGATATCAAAAATTTGGGAACATAAAAATGGCTCAGGCTATCCAAATGGTTTATCAGGCGATGATTTCGGTATTGGTTCGCAAATAATTGCATTAGCTAATATTTATCATACTTCGGTTTACGGTTTAACAGATGAACAATACCGTAAATTACAGATTAACGGACAAATCTCTCAGGTTTATGCTGAAACTGACATACTTCGCAAAGAAACAATTAAAGAATTTTATAAAAAAACGAGTTGGTTTGATAGAGATTTATTCTATTCCTTTCAAGATTTAATTAAAGAAAATATTTGCCATTCTTTGAAACCTAATAAAGGTGAATTAACAATAAATTTAAATGATATGATGCAAATCAATTCAAGCGAAGAAAACAATTCTAAATCCGACACAAAGGAAAAAGAAAAATTAGTTGGTACACAAGATTCAAAGAAGCAGAATTTATCAGAATTAACTATTGACCAAATAAGTGTTGGTATGAAAACTGCACAAAATATCATTACAACAACAGGTATGACTATTGTAAAATCCGAAACTGAAATTAATGATAAAGTTTTAAATTCAATGCAAAGATTTCATGCTAAAGGAATGTTGCCCAAAACTATTTTAATTTATTCAAAATAGGCCAAGAAGATTGACATTATTATATATCAATAGCAAATTGAAAATCATAGAGCTTGCGATAAACTCCGCCGAGATTATATAAATATTCGTGATTCCCTCTTTCTACTATTTCCCCTTTGTCAAAAACTAAGATTTCATCACTGTTGATAATTGTAGATAATCTATGAGCAACAATTATTGCGGTTTTGTCTTTCAATGATTTATTAATTGCATTTTGGACTATTTTTTCTGATTCATTATCCAAAGACGAAGTTGCTTCATCAAACACTAAAATCTGAGGATTGCGTACTAATGCACGTGCTATTGCTATCCTTTGCCTTTCGCCACCAGACAAAAGCACTCCCCTGTCTCCAATAAATGTATTAAATCCATCGGGTAATTCCATAATGAAATTATAAGCATTTGATACCTTAGCCGCTTCTATTATATCTTTCTCCGTCGCACCTTCAAAACCATATTTAATATTATTGGAAATTGTATCATTGAAAAGCATTGTCTCTTGTCCAACAATACCAAACAAAGCACGATATGATTTCAAATCAAAATCTCTAATATTTTTACCGTCAATTAAAATCTTGCCTTCAACAGGATCATAAAATCTGATAATTAAATCAAGCATAGTAGATTTACCGCTTCCGCTTGCACCAACAAAAGCAATCTTTTTAGTTTTTTCTATTTTAAAGTTTGTGTTTTTTATAATGCCAATATCTTGATAAGCAAAATTGACATTGTTAACTTCAATTAGATTTTCCAATCTTTCAATCTTTTCCGTCCCCGATTTAACAGATGGTTTAGTATCCAATATTTTGAATATCCTTTCAGCGGCAACAAAACCTCGCTGAACTTTTGACAAATTAGATATTGTTAAAGCCACAGGAGACATAATTGCAAAAAGATAAAACAAGAATGACAAGAGGTCGGAAGCAGATAATTCTTTTGTAACTAAAACTTGATTGCCACCGACAAACAAGACTACGCATAGAGCAATTATTGCAAAGACTTCATTGATTGACGGTATTAATGTAATTATTTTTCTGTGTTTAACCGCCGAGCGAACATATTTAAGAGTTTGTTTAACAAAATTTGCAATTGCATTTTCTTCGGCATTGTATGCTTTAACAACTCTGATTCCGGAAATTGTTTCTTGCATAGCCGAAGTATAATCAGCCATAGCTGTTTGCATCCGTGATGCATATCGGCGAATATACTTTAATGCAAATTTCAGTATAAACAAACTAATAATACTTGTGCTGAATGCAATCAAAGTTAAATAAGGCGAAATTGAAAGAAGTAAAAATAAAAATAAAATGATTTGGATTATTTCTCTGAGTGCATTTGCAATTGATGCAATCGAAGAAGCATTCACTACCATAGCATCATTGGTTATTGCCGAAAGCAAAGTTCCTTCTTTACTCCTTGCAAAAAATTCAATTGACAGCCAAGTCATATTTTTAAATAATGTATCTCTAATTAATTTAGTGATACCTTCTTCCAACTTGACTTGTGCAACTGCCGCCCAAAATTTGAAAACATTTTTAATTACAAATATTCCAATAATCAAAACGCTAAAATTCAGCAAAGTTGCAAACAAATCATTTGGTGAATAAACAATATTCTCAATACTACCATAGATTAAATGATTCAAATTTGAAAAAAAACCGGTGGCAGCCGCAACGGCATTAGCAGGAACAGTTTTATCACCTGTTTGAAATATTAATTCCAATAGAGGCTTAATTATAGCAATAGAAAGAGCTGAAAAAATTGAGAAAACCGTGTTCAGAGTTATTACACCAAATAATAATTTTAAAAATGGGCGTACAAAACCCCATATTCTTAACATAAGTTTAGAGGTGATTTTTGCTTCCGAACCTTCTTCTTGTTTTGTCATTTTATTAAAATTAACCCAATTAGCAAAACCAATCGGGTTTAATTAATTATAAGGAGTTTATTTTTTCTTTTTTACTAACTTAATCAAATGATCATACATTTCTTCTTCATCGCCCTCAGCATAACCGCTATGTTGCCAAACTATATTGCCTTTGCCGTCCAATAAAAAACTATGCGGTGGAGCATTAACATTCATAGCCCTTTTGAAGTCAGAATTTTCATCAAGATAAACATCATAATCCCAACCACGACCTCTGATAAATGGAGCAACTTTTTTACTGTTTCTTGAATCATCAACCGATATAGCAAAAATCTTTACTCCTGTCTCATCTTTCCAATCGTCGTAAACATCATTGATTGCTTTTAATTCATGAATACAAGGTTTGCACCATGTTGCCCAAAAAAGAATAATCATCGGTTTGCCTTTATTAGAAAAAGTTTTAGTATCAACTTGTTTTAATTTCAAATTCTTGATTTTAACCGATGGCAACTTATTGTTCTTGGCATTAATCGTTAAACTCAACATCATCATTGCAATCGCAATTAATCCAATTCCCTTAAATAAACTTTTCATTTGTAATTACCTTTTTTTTACAAAAACAATTTCTTAAATTACACTATTATATTTTTCTCATTGAATAAAAATAATAATATTTTTATTATAAATGAGTTTATATAATAAGAAACGTAAAAATAATAAAAACATTACAATAAATAAAAAAAGGAGATGTTTAAAATGAAAAAAACATTACAAATTATGGCTTTATTCACATTTCTTATGATATTTAGCTTCGCTAATTCATTAAGTCAAAGTTTAGAATTAACCGGTCCTGAAAACGACCCGGATATTATTAGTTGCGATCCTGAAGACAATATGGTTGAATCAGAACCTATTGTTAAGAATACTACTAATTCGGAATTGAATTTTAGAGTTTCTATCACTCCTGTTCATTTAGTCGATGGGCATAAATTTTCAATGTGTGATATGAACACTTGCTATCCCGAATACACAGAATATTTTGTAACTCCTCAAAATAATACTTTAGCCGCAGGAGCAAGCTCAGGTCATAGTATATATATTTATTTAAGTCCTAATGGAGTTAAAGGCACAACCGAACTAAAAATAAGATTTTTCAACGTTGATAATGTAGATGATTATGTTGAATATACAGTAAAATTTGCAGTAGGACCTATCGACGTTAATAACCAACAAATTGTAAAATTCGGTTTAGAGTCATTAATGCCCAACCCTGCAAATAATTTTATCAATTTAAAATTTAATTCTTCAAATCAATTAAACGTAAATTTAAAAGTTTATACTGAAAATGGCAGTTTGGTAAAGTCAATTGTGATACCAACTCAATCAAGTTCTTATTTAATGAACACTGAAGATTTGCAAAATGGGAGATATTATTTTATTATGAACAAAGGTACTGATAAACCAGAACAAGGTAATTTTATAATTTCACGATAAACTCTGCATAAAAATGCTTTCTAACAGGCATTTTCCTCCAATATTGGGGAAGAGAATCAATAGAATAAATAACCGGCACTTGTTGCCGGTTTTTTATTTCACTCATATCTACTGACCTAATAGCCAGCATTATAGAAATTATAAATGTTAATAAATACCTTTTCATTTTCTTTTATCCTTTAATACATATTTATAATATACTAAAATTAATTTGAAATTATTCAATATTTTAACTTAATATCAGAGTAAAAAAAATATCTTTTTTTACTCAATATAAAAGAAAATAAATAAATTTTCGTTAATTACTTAATATGACTAATAATATATAGGTTATAAAAACTAGAATCAATTACAATTTTTTAATATCTTAATAGTCATAGCATTTTCAATGTCAGCAAGTCTGTCATTATTTAATAATTATTTGAGGAACTGATGTCTATTAAATCAATAAGAAATATTGGTATAGCCGCTCATATTGATGCGGGTAAAACTACTGTTACCGAAAGAATGCTTTATTTTACAGGTACCACAAGAAAAGTGGGAGAAGTCCACGATGGTGAAGCAACTATGGATTTTATGAAACAAGAACAGGAAAGAGGCATTACTATTGCTTCTGCCGCTATTTCTTGTAAATGGAGAGACCATAATGTTAATATTATTGATACTCCCGGGCATGTGGATTTCACAGTTGAAGTTGAAAGGTCATTGAGAGTAATTGACGGTATGGTTGCCGTATTTTGTGGTGTTGCCGGTGTTCAACCTCAAAGCGAAACAGTATGGAATCAAGCCGATAGATATAAAGTTCCGAGAATAGCATTTATTAACAAAATGGATAGAACCGGAGCTGATTTTGTTGAAGCTGTTAAATCAATGGACGAATATTTAGATGCTAATCCCGTGCCATTCCAATTGCCAATAGGCTCTGAAGATAATTATCTCGGTTCTATTGATTTGATTGACAAAAAAGCTTATCATTTTGATGATAATAAAAGATTTGAAGTAGAAATTCCTGCCGAATATACAGAAAAAGTTGAAACTGCAAGAGCTTTTTTAATTGAAAAACTTGCTGATTTCGATGATCAAATAATGGAATTGTTTATTAACGAGGAAGAAGTTCCTATTGATTTGATTAAAAAGGTTGCAAGAGAATCTACATTGAAATTACTTATTACACCTGTTTTCTGTGGCTCTGCATACAAGAATAAAGGCGTCCAACTGCTTTTAGATGCTATTGTTGACTACTTGCCTTCACCAATTGATGTCGGTTCTATTATCGGTGATGATATTGATATTGAAGGCAAAACTCATTTAAGAGCGCCAACGGTCAAAGAACCTTTTACCGCACTTGCTTTTAAATTAATTCACGACCCCTATGTCGGGCAACAAACATTTATCAGAATTTATTCCGGTGAACTCAAAAGCGGTATGAAAGTTTATAATTCTACAAAAAATACTTATGAAAGAATTGGGCGAATACTAAGCATCCAAGCTAAGGAAAGAATTGAAATGGAGTCGGCAGGTCCCGGCGACATTGTAGCATTAATTGGAATGAAATATACTAAAACAGGTGATACATTATGCGATGAAAAAAATCCATTGCACCTGGAAAATATTTTTATTCCTCCATCTGTAATTGAAATGAAAGTTGTCGCCGGTACAAAAAACGAAGAAAAGAAATTAGGCGAAGCCCTAAATAAATTAACAATGGAAGATCCATCATTTAAAATGAGATTTGATGATGAAACTAATGAAACTATTATTTCGGGTATGGGCGAATTACACCTCGAAATTATTGTTGATAGATTAAAAGAAGAATTTCAAGTCGATGCTATTGTTGGTGAACCGACTATTGCTTTCCGTGAGACAATTACAGTAGAATCTGAAAATAAATATAAATACGTCAAACAGACCGGTGGCAAAGGTCAGTTTGCTGAAACATATATTAGGATTGAGCCTAATCCCGGCAAAGGGTTTGAATTTGTTGACCGCATTAAAGGCGGAGCAATCCCCACCGAGTATATTCCATCTGTTAGAAAAGGTATCGAAAAAACTCTTGCCCGAGGTGTTATTGCCGATTCTCCTGTTGTTGATGTTCGCGTTGTGCTTGTCGATGGTAATTTCCATCCTGTAGATTCATCTGATAAAGCTTTTCAGACTTGTGCTTCGATCTGTTTCAAAGAAGCTTTCAAAAAAGGGAAACCCGCTATTTTGGAACCTATGATGAAAATAGAAATCAATACTCCTGATGATTATATTGGTGCTGTTACAGGCGATTTAAACAGACGTAGAGGCAGGATTGAATCTTTGAGACGATACAGAAAAGGTTCACAAAAACTCAACGGTTTTGTTCCTTTGAAAGAAATGTTCGGTTATGCTACTCAATTGAGAAGTCTTTCAAGCGGTAGAGCTAATTATTCGATGGAATTTGCAAAATATATTCCTTTGAATAAAGATTTACAAGAAAAAGTGCTGAAAGAAATTCAAGACAAAAAGAAAGAAAAATAATTTTAAATTTTTATGCAAACAAAACGATTATTTGTCGGGACATTTATTGATACTTCTATTATTGAGTATTATTATCCCTCATTCAAAGAAGACTTTGATGCTGTATCTACGGGCAAATGGGTCGAATTGGAAAACTTGCATTTTACATATAAATTTCTTGGTGATGTGAAATATGATAAAATAGAGATTATCAAAGATTCTTTTAAAGATTTGTTGATTCAATACAATTCCAAAATTATTCTAAAAGGTCTTAATGTATTCCCCAATCCCGATATGCCGAGAGTATTATTTGCCAATATTTACAACAGGGATAATAAAATTTTGAACGTTTTTAAAGATATAGAAAAAAGAGCAATAGAATTAGGATTTGACAAGGAAAAAAGAAAATTCAAACCTCATCTGACATTGAAAAGAATCAAAAGTAACAAAAGAGTATTCGGGCAAATATTAAGTGAATACAGAAATATTGAAATAGGAAAT
>CAZVPQ010000022.1:0-12482 GCA_964628675.1 uncultured Hyphomicrobiales bacterium
TTCATATTATTAGTAAAATATCTTTAACATTTTTTTTAATTTAAGAAATAACTTTTTTATTTATGACATTTTTTTGTATAATTATAAGATTGATAAAAAATAATTTGAAATAAAAAGGGAAATAAGCCAATGATAGAGATTGACGGTATAAAACTGGACGAAGAAATAATTCAGACAAAGTTTAGTTGTGATTTGAAAAAATGCAAAGGTGCTTGCTGTACTTTTTACGGTGAATACGGAGCACCTGTTCTTGACGAGGAAATAAAGAAAATGCAAGATTCACTTCCTATCGCCTCTAAATACTTATCAAAAACTTCTCTTGAATATATTGAAAAGCACGGCATAACGGAAGGCGTTCCCGGAGATTATACAACAGTTTGCATTAATAATAGAGATTGTGTATTTGTTTATTATGAAGGTGATATTGCTTTTTGTGCTTTGGAAAAAGCTTATTTTGCAGGCGAGATTGATTTCAGAAAGCCTATTTCCTGCCATTTTTTCCCCGTAAGAAAAGCCTTTTGGGACGATGGGCATCTATATTTACAAAGAATTAATGAGTGTGAAAGCGGTTACGAAAAAGGCAACAAAGAGAATATTTCATTGATTAAATCTTTAAAAGAAGTCTTTATTCGAAATTATGGTGCAAATTGGTATGAAAATTTTGTAAATTATATTAAAAAATTATCTTAAATTTAAAGTATTCAGAAAGTGTAAATAGAAATTGTTTATAAAATTGAGAAAGGTTTATGAAATTATCTCTTGACTTAAGAACTTCTTTGTCGCAAACATTGACACCCCAACAAATTCAATATTTGAAATTGTTGCAGCTGCCATTGGTTCAATTAGAGCAACAAGTCTCACAAGAGATAGAACAAAATCCAATGCTTGAAGAAATTGATCCGGAAGCGGCTACAGAATACGAAGATCAAGTAAATCATGATTTAATAGATGACAAGTATCCCGGAATGCCTGAAAACTCTGAATCCGAATTAAACCCAAGAGATCAAATAGACGATCAAAAGGACCCATTTGAATTTTATAGAATGCTTTGGCAAGATGATTCTCAGTTTAAACACAAAAATTTGAATTTGACCGAAGAAGATAACGATGATTATTTCCAGATAAAAGATGTTGTTACTTTAGCAGAGGAACTTTTACAACAATTAAGAATGCAACATCTTAGCAAAGAAGAAATCTTACTTGGCGAACAGATTATAGGCAATGTAGATAATGACGGCTATTTTAGAAGAGATTTGGTTGAGATTGTTGATGAGGCAAATCAAAGAATAGATGATTTGAATTTTGAAATTGCCGAACACTATGAGAAATTAGAAGAAGATGTAATTATTGACAGAGCCGAAAATCCCGCTCGACAATATGCTGTTTCAGACGAAGCACTTAAAATCTCTCAATTATTAAACGGTAGCGAAAAACCCGAAAACGGAAATATTAAAAAAGCTAAGATTAAAAAAGAAATACAAAACATATTATATAAATACGTAAATATAGTTCAAGCGGAAAAGGTTTTAAAACAAATTCAATTATTAGACCCACCCGGATTTGCTTCAAGAACTATTCAAGAATGTTTAATATCCCAGTGTAAGACTATTCCGCGAAAGAATGCATCACAAAAATTAGCTCTTGAAATTCTAAGTAATGCATATGAACCATTCACAATGAAGCATTATAATATAATTATGAAGCAATTGAATATTACTGAAACTAATTTAAAAAATGCAATTGAAATCATTCGACGATTAAATCCAAAACCAGGCGGATTGGATTCAAGCCACGTTATGAATACGGTTATTCCGGATTTCACTGTTTCCAGAGATGAAGAAACTAATGAACTTTTAATTTCAGTTAATGATAGCAGACTACCAATTTTAAGACTGAATAAGGCTTACGAGAAATTAAAAAAAGAAGCTCGAATCAAAATGTTCAACAAAGAAACTCGTGATTGGATTAGAAATAAATTTGAAGATGCAAAATTTTTGATTCAAGCTATTCATCAAAGAAAAAATACAATGCTTAAGGTTATGACTGCTATTTCACATCTTCAAAAAGATTATTTTTATTTTGGTGCGTCGGCTTTGAAGCCATTGATTTATAAAAATGTTGCTGAAGTTACAGGATTGGATATTTCAACTATTTGCAGAATTGTAAATGGGAAATACGTACAAACTGAATTTGGAACTCACGAACTAAAATTCTTTTTCAGCGAATCCTTGCCTTCCGAAGATGGACAAGATATTTCGACTCGAGTAGTAAAAAATATTATTAAAGATATAATTGCCGAAGAACCCAAGAACAAACCTTATAGCGATGACAAAATAGGCAATATTTTGAAAGAAAAAGGATTCCAAATCGCTCGAAGAACTGTTGCCAAATATCGTGAACAATTAAAATTGCCGGTCGCACGTTTAAGAAAAGAATTGTAAATTTTGAATGACAAAAGTCGAATTTATAGCAAGAGTCGAAAAAAGAGTTAGACCCTATTTTGTTAAACTCAATCCTGAATTAGTTTCTTGTATTTATTCACCGGCAAGAAAAATATTTATCAACCTATTGTCAAAAGAAAATCCAAAGAAAATATTTGTACAAGCTGAAAACAAACATCTAACTTTATGGGATTTAGAATTTTCTTCAAATATATTTAATGCCGCCGGTATGTTTAAATATGGAGAAGCATATTATACAGTAGCATCACAAGGTGCAGGAGCATATTTATCCGGTACAACAACAGCCCTTCCAAGGCGAGGCAATAGCAAAAGAGGTATAACTCACCCTTTTATTCCATATACTTTTTCAAATTCTGCTTCTAATTGGATGGGATTGCCAAACAAAGGAAATCTATATGTCGCAAAACAGCTTTCAAAGTTGGAAAAGCAAAAGGGTTGCCCTATTGGTGCCAGTCTTAGCCTTTCACCGGAACAATCGTTTGAAGAATCTCTAAAAGGTTTGCTCGAAGGTATCTGGGATTATGAAAAAGCAGGTGTTGATTTTATCGAAATTAACGAGAGTTGTCCTAATGTTGAACACAGCAATGATATTGATAATGAAACCGGTTTAGATAAAAGTTTAATTCAAAGAATTCAATGGTTGAGTGATGATTTTCTTAAAAAGAGAAATAGAAATTTACCGACAATCATTAAGCTTTCTAATGATACGGATATTGAATTAATCCCAAAAATGATTGATATATTGATAGATGCCGGATTTGACGGATTGAACTTAGGCAATACATCTTCAAACTATGATTATTATATCAATAAGATAAATTCCGAAGATTTAAAAAATTATCTATATTTTACTTCTAATTTTGGTGGCGGAATCAGTGGTGCAATTTTAAAAGAAACTTCTTTGGAGCTTGCAACGGCAGCATCAAAATATTTATCTACTCTAAATCTTAAAAAAGAATTCCATATTATTAGAACCGGGGGGATTGAAAACCTGAAAGATTTAAAAGCATCAGACAACGCAGGTATTTCTCTTAATCAATGGTTCACTGGTTATTTTGAGAACTTTGCCAAATATGGTCACAGAGTATATAAAAAGCTTTTAAGTTGATTTTTTATGTATCAGCAAGAATTCCTTTTATCAAACAAAGCAGAATATCATAACTTGAATAATTTATTTAGATTACAAAAATATTTATTTGTCTGATAGAATTTATATATTATATTTGTATTATGTAGTTATTAGAACATATGAATTATATTTAATTGTTTAGCTTTTATACTATTGACCCAAGGCATATTGGAATTAACAAATATCATTAACGCAATTAGGAAATATTATTTGTTTTCACAATAGATGGAGTTAGTTATGAAATCTTTTTGTACTTTACTTTTGCTTCTTTTTTTACCGGTTTTATTAAATAGTCAAGCTCTAAAAGTCGGTTCAGGAGGAGACTTCGGAGATGCACCCGATGGCACTAAATGGTGGGGTGGCACTGCAAATTTCCCTACTTTGTCAACAAATCAAGGTCCTTTGCACTATGATGCCCAAAACAGCACTTTTTGGATTGGAGATACTACTACTCGTGGTGCAAATACAACAACAACAGAACTCGAAGCCAATGTAGTCGATAATGATTTAGACGACGGGCAACCTTTTATTTTTATTATGCTTACGGGGATTCCTGCTCCGGCAAATATCACTATACCAATTACTACGAGTTCTTCACATGACCCAAACACGGATATTTATGTAAATGTTGCAATTGACGTTGACGGTGATTTGGATTTTAATGACAATCCTGACGTAAATTGGGTTGTGCAAAATCAAGTTGTCCATTGCCCTGCTGATACAACATTAGGATTTGATTTTGGACCTTTTGGATTTGGTAATGATTTAATTTTACTCCCCGTTTGGGTTAGAATTACAGTTACAAACGAATATATAGATCCACCTTGGGACGGGAAAGGTTTGATTAGTGGTTGGTCTGTTGGCGAAACCGAAGACTGGTGGTTTACTTCAAAAGCGTGTAGAGGTCATAACGCAAGAGCTGGCAAAAATGCACCCGGAGCAAATAATCCAAATCCCAAACCGAAACCTCAACCCAAACCAAATAAATCAAAATGCATTAAGCTCAAATATCCTCGACATATTTATGTAAAATGTGAGCAAACAAAATGTATTAGAATCGGTGTTAGAGATTGCGGAAGCGAACCTGTATCTAATATAAAAATAGATTTTAATTTAATAAAAGGCACACCTTTAACAACTGCTCCACACACAGTAGGGGCTCCTGTTAAAATAGGAAATACAACTTGGTTCTTAGTTTGTGCTACGGGTTGGCCCTGCGAATCTGAAGAAGAATTAAGATATGCAAAATATAAAATCAAGGTTAAATACGACCCCGACGGAATTTATGTGGAAAAAGATTTTATTATGGAATTTGGTAATGATCAATTCCCATTTGGATTAGATGAAAATAATGATCAGAAACTCTGGCTTGCCGCAGAGTCCGTTGATACAACAGGATTCACTCCTTGGTTTGGAGCAATAGGCAAGAATATGAATAAAAAAGTTTGGACCTGGCAGGGCAAATACCCGAGAGGTATTGATTGGCTTGGAACAGGACAACCTCGCCTTTCTGTCGTTTCAGCTCCTTCATGGTCAACTTTTACTCTTGATGGCAGAGATGGCTCTACTTCGGCAACCTATACATTTGACGGCACACCACTTGATGCCGACGGTGGTCTGGAATATCTTGTTTTGAGTGTTGAAAGTGATGACCCGCATGACAACTTTGACCCATGGATATGGGAAATCCCAATTTATATTGATGGAGACAATCACACTCCCGTTTTTGATTTAGGATTAGAAAGCGATTATAACATAAATATAGCCAACGGAGATTCTATAGATATTGCATTCATTAAACATGATGACGATTTATTAGTTGGAAGGAGAGATACTACTTTCTTTGATTGGTTCTTGTGGGATAAAAATAAAAATGACTTTTATGATGACGCCAATGTCGAACTAACAGATAACGGAGACGAGACAGGAACATTGAAATGGAAACCTGATATTAACGATTTGGGTGATTACAATTTAGTACTTCAGACTTGGGATTATTATTTGAGTATGGACAGTAGTCTTGCAAATGTCAAAGTTTTCAATATGAATGCAGATTTCAATGCTGATTATATTGTAGGTTTTGCTCCAAGTTCAGTTACATTTTCGGATCTATCAGTTTCCGATAGCATAACAATAACTTCTTATAATTGGGATTTTGGAGATGGTGAGTTTAGTACTGAACACAATCCTGTACATACTTACAGCCATTCAGGAACTTATACTGTAAAATTAACTGTTTCCAATGACACTATTCAAGATGAAGAAATAAAAAATTCTTATATAGTTGTTAATGATGTTGGCTTTAAAGCTGACACAACTTATGGAGAACCACCTTTGTTAATCCATTTTGAAAACACAACAACCGAGGAATTGCCATTGTCTATAACAAGTTCCACAACGTCAAGTGCTTCATTCACTTGGGCATGGGACTTCGGCGACGGCGACCTGTCTTCTCAGAAAGAACCTGTACATACATATACGGAAGCCGGTGTTTATACTGTTTCTTTGACTTCGACGATTCATTTGTCTGAAACAACAGGAACCATAACAACAAAGACAGATATAAAATCACAAACAATTGAAAAGAGAGATTATATATTAATTTACGGTCCATTAGTCGCAGATTTTGAAGCTGATATTACAGAAGGTTATTCGCCCTTATCTATTTCATTCACGGATTTATCCACAGGAAGTCCTTCTGCATGGAAATGGAATTTTGGAGACAATAGTAGCGAAGACACACTCCAAAGCCCTATTCATATTTATACAAATCCGGGACTTTACAATGTGAGTCTAACTATATTTAGAGGTGCTGATGAAGACTATGTTATGAAAAATAGTTATATACTCGTAAAACAAGCTGTACAAGCTGATTTCACAGTAGATACTACTTCAGGATTTGCACCATTGACTGTTAACTTTAAAGATAATTCAATAGGTGATCCCGGACCAATAAGTTGGGATTGGATATTCGGTGACGGTCTTACCGGAAAAGGTAATCATATTGCTCATACTTATACTAGTGCAGGTGTCTATGATGTGATATTGATTGTGAATAATGGCGATATGTCGGATACTTTGAAAAAAGCTAATTTGATTACAGTAATTGAAAAAACCGATAGTTTAAAAGCCGAATTCAGAGCATCACCGCTTAAAGGTGATAAACCATTGACAGTACTATTTACTGATCTTTCGCAAGGCAATCCGACTTCTTGGTCTTGGGTTTTCGGTGATGATAGCACCAGCACATTACAAAATCCAACTCATCTGTATAATAACTCGGGAACTTTCACTGTTACATTGACAATATCAGACAGTAGTAATCAAAATAGCGAAACAAAAGAAAATTATATAATTGTTACTACCCCAATCAATGTTAATGATTACTTGGAAAAGAGTTTTAAATTATATCAAAATTATCCTAATCCATTAATTAATTCAACTAATATTAGGTTTACACTACAAACCGCTTGCGTGATTAGTTTGAAAGTATATAATGTATTAGGTAATGAAATTAAGACTTTAATTAATTCAAGCTATAAAAATACCGGGGATTATACAGTTCTTTGGGACGGTTCTGATAATATCGGAAGAGCTTTACCTGCAGGTCTTTATTATTACGAATTAACAATTCAAAATAACTCATTAAACACAGGCAAAACAAAAGGTATGTTAATTATCAGATAATGTTTTTTCATACAAAAACAACTCTTATTTTCAATTGATTTTGTCAATAAGAGTTGTTTTCTATTTCAAGTAGAATTTATTTCAACTTATTTTAATCAAATGTGAAGGACATTGATTGCAATCTGTGGAGCCAAAGTGTTTCACAGGAATAGAAGAGTTTATTAAATTCATAATGTTTTGATTTCTTAGGCATTCTTCTTTGATTTTGGAGAGGAATTTTTCAACTTTTATTATATCGACATTGTCATTCGAAAGCAAATAATCAATATGCCATCTCGGACTTTTTTGATTTTTATTTTTATTGTTATCTATATGTCGTTGAACTCTTTTTTCTAAATTATTCATAGCGCTGCCGGTGTAAACATATATTCCTTTATCAAACAATTGTTCGCCCAAAGCACCAATTTTTATGTTAATTTGCTTTTTTACTTTAATATAAACTTGATAAGAACCAGTATTAACCATCAATCTTCAATCATCGACTTTTTTCTAAACTTTATAATATTTTCATAAATTATACTCGGTATAATTTTACCAAGATAATTTAGAATAGCAATAGGCAATGGAAAATAAATTCGCTTTTTGTTGTTCGAAATATCTTTGATTATTCTTTTTGCGGCGTCTTCTGCTTCCATTAAAAAGGGCATATAAAAAGTATTCTTTGCAATTAAATCTGTTTTAACGAAACCCGGTTTTAAAGTAATAACATCAATATTAAGACCTTTCAATTCAATTCTTGCGGCTTCTAACAAATGCGAAACTGCTATTTTGCTTGATGAGTAAGCCGCAGACCCCGGCAAACCTCTTGCATCAGCCAAAGATGAAGTGCCAACAATTATTCCCGAGCCTTGCTTTTTCATAACAGGAATTATGAACTCCAGAAAATAAGCAATCCCAAAAACATTAACTTTAAAAATATTTTCAAAAATTTGACTATCGAATTCACATAAGTAATTCGGCATCCCAATTCCGGCATTCAAAAAAGCAATATCAATACTGCCGAAACACTCTACAATTTCCGCAACTGCTTGTCTTACATCATCTTTTAATGATACGTCGCATTTTATAGCTAAACATTTGGAACCATTAGATTCTACTTGATTTTTAAGTTCTTTAAGTTTATTATCATCACGCGCAAGCAAAATAATTGAATTATTATTTTTCGATAATTCCAAAGCAATCGCCCTGCCGATTCCTCTTGAAGCTCCGGTTATAAGAATACTTTTGTTTGTCATTTGTTTATTTATTTAAGTAATTTTTTAATTTCCGGAGCAATATCCATTGGTTTCGTTTCAGTAGAAAATCTTTTTGAAACAGCACCTTTTCGATTTATTAAAAATTTAGTAAAATTCCATCTAATTGGATTTTCATCGTCATATGTTAAATATTTATACAAGGGCGAGGCATCTTCACCATTAACTTCAATTTTGGAAAACAATGGAAATGTAACCGAATATTCTTTTTCGCAAAACTGTTTTATTTCTTTATTCGTACCGGGTTCTTGACCTCTGAATTGATTGCAAGGGAAAGCTAATATTTCAAAACCTTTATCTTTATATTTTTTATATAATTCTTCCAAACCTTTATATTGTGGAGTGTATCCACATTTACTCGCAACATTTACGATTAATAAAACTTTGCCTCTAAACTTATCTAATTTCACAAGATTCCCATCAATATCTTTTGCTGAATAAACATAAACAGGATGATTAGAAATCAATAAATTGTCTTGGGAAAAGCCCAAATAAACAGTTATTAGCAATATTATTAGAAATGAAATAGTGTTTTTCATAATTCTACTCTTCTAAATTAAAAAATAATTTATATTTAAGAAGATAAATGACTTCAAATATTGTATTTGAATTATTGAATCAGGTTTTTTGAAATACAATAAATCACAAATTAAGACCAAGTATTTGCTGATAATTTATTTAATATTCAGTCTTTGTTTGAAGTCGTCTAAAGTATATTTCAATCCGATACTTCGATGTATTTTAGCTTCCCAACCAAGAATATCCTTAGCTTTTGTTATATCGGGTTTTCTTACTTTGGGGTCGTCATCAGGCAATTCTTTGAAAACAATTTTACTCTTTGAATTTGTAATATCAATAATTGTTTTTGCCAAATCCAACATTGACAATTCATCGGGATTGCCTATATTGACAGGCAAAACTTCAGAAGACATAAGCAATCTGTATATTCCTTCGACTAAATCGTCAACATAGCAGATTGAACGAGTTTGAGAGCCATCACCGAATACAGTAACAGGTTCATCGTTTAATGCTTGAGACATAAATGCGGGAATAGCTCTTCCGTCGTCTATTCTCATTCTCGGACCATAAGTATTGAAAATGCGAACTATCCGTGTATCAACTTTATGAAAACGATGATAAGCCATAGTGATAGCCTCGGCAAATCTTTTGGCTTCGTCGTAAACCCCGCGATAACCGACTGGATTAACATTGCCCCAATAAGTTTCGGGTTGTGGGTGAATCAATGGGTCGCCATAAGTTTCACTTGTGCTGGCAAGCAGAAATCTTGCATTTTTTGCCTTTGCCAATCCAAGCGTTTTGTGTGTTCCCAGCGAACCGACTTTCAAAGTCTGAATAGGCAATTTTAAGTAATCTATCGGAGAGGCAGGGGAAGCAAAATGCAAAATAAAATCTAATTTGCCTTCGACATATATATAATTAGTAACATCATGCTCAATAAAAGTAAAATGCTTGTTCCCCAATAAGTGAGCTATATTATCGGGAGAACCGGTGATAAAATTATCCATACATATTACATCATCACCTTCTGCAATAAATCTATCGCATAAATGCGAACCGAGAAAACCCGCACCACCTGTTATTAATACTCTTGCCATTGTCTTTCATCCAATTTGTAAAAAAATATTTTTAAAATTACATTATTTAAAGATAATAGAAAAAAGATTTGCTTTTAAATAAGAAATTTCTTTAATTAAGAAATAAAAAAAATAAATCTCTAAATTTATTGGAGTGAAAATGAAAAAGCTTTCTATTTTATTAGTTGTAATTTTATTTCTGGGGATTAATGTTATTGCAAACAGCAAGGTCTTATCAAAGAATAAGCTGTTAGATGTTCCTGTTATTACAACTGATAAAGTCCCTACAAGGTTTTGTGCGGGCGAATATTTTGAAGTAAGTTTTCAAGCAAGCGGTACTTTTACGGTAGGTAATGTATTTACGGCACAGATTTCGGATAAATTTGGTGGGTGGACTTCGCCTGTTGATATTGGTAATTTAGATTCTAAAATCCCCGATATTATTCCCGCAAGAATCCCTAAAACAACAACCGAAGGTTATGCATACAGAGTAAGAGTTATAAGCTCGGAACCCGGAGTTATTGGCAGTGATAACGGTGACAATATCAGTATTTATCCAATTGCCAATACAAATATTATCGGTGATACTATTGTTTGTAATAATGTAGAAAAAACATATTCGGCGGTTTATGAAGACAATGTGCTTTGCCTTTGGAGAGCTACAAACGGGGAACTGCTAACAGATAGCACTGGTTTTAATATCCAAGTTCAATGGGACAGGTTCCATCAAAACGGCAGGCTTACTTTGATTAAAACTAATGTTGCCACTGATTGCTCTGATACTACAAACTTGAATATTTATATAAAATCACCGCCGGTTGTTGACATATCTTGGGGAGATTACGATGTCTGTCAAGGAGAAACAGTAAGATATTCAGCCGCATCAAGTACAATTTCCATATATTATTGGGAAGTGCAAGGTGGCATTATACTCGGTGAATCCAATCTTAAAGATGTTGATGTGCAGTGGAATTCCGCAGGTTTAGGATATATTGAATTACGCAAATCCAATCAATTTGGTTGTGTTGGCAGTGAGAAAAAAGAAGTGATTGTCAATCCTCGACCGCAAGCTAATATTATCGGAAATAATACCGGGTTTTCAGGTAAAAAAAGTACCTACCATACTGAATATGTTGATTCTTTGAGTTATCAATGGCATATTGATAATGGAAGTATCAAAGGTGATAGTATTTTGGATAGTTTAGTAATACTTTGGGGAGACAAAGGTCAAGCAAATTTGCAATTAATTGTAACAAATAAAAATACAAATTGCTCCGACACAAGCGAAATGATAATTACTATTAAAGAATCCGTTCAATTAAGTCCGATAGTAGGGAATTTTGAACCTTGTGCTTTTAGTATTGAAGAATATTCAACGGAAAACTCCAAGGATTTAGCTCTTAAATGGTCTGCTGTGAATGGTGATATAATTGGAGCCGATAATGGTAATTCAGTGCAAGTCCATTGGTCTGATTCAAGAGGTGGAGAAATCAAATATCTTGCTATTGATTTATCAACTAATTTTAAAGATTCCATTCAAGAACACGTAAATTTAAATTCCCTACCTACCGTATCTCTTGATGATTTGGCAGATGCTTGTGAGAAAGATGAGCCTTTTGAATTGAGTGGTGGGAAACCCGAAGGAGGCAAATTTTCCGGTGATGGTGTTCAAGATAATCGTTTTTATCCGGCAGTTGCCGGATTAGGACAGCACTTAATTACTTATACTTTTACAAATAATAAAGGTTGTTCTAATGATGCTACTAAAACAATAAATGTGAAGCCCAGCCCACCGAAACCGACAATTTCAGCAGATGAAAATGGTTTTATTTCCAGTGCTGACGAAGGCAATCAATGGTTTTACGATGGTGATCCTATCGAAGGTGCAACAGAAAAGCGATACAAACCGCCGTACAAAAGTGGTAGTTACTCCGTACAAGTTACAGATAGTAACGGTTGCAAATCCGAAATGTCCGAAATGGTTTTAATTGGAATTGAAGACAAAAGAAATAATCAATTTTCAATTTATCCAAATCCTTCTGACGGTAATTTTATTATGCAAGTTCCCGCTAATATTTCAAAAATTAATCTTGATGTTTATAATATAATTGGAAGATTAGTTGCAAAAAAAGAAATCATTGGAAATACACAAAATGAAATAAAATTAAAATTAAATAATTTAAATACTGGTATTTATATTTTAAATATTTATTTTAGTAATCATAGATTTATTAAAAAGTTGATAATTAATAAATAAGACTCTTTAAGAATGCTAAATGCTGAATTGATATTTTAGTTTTAGTACAAAGTTTGCCAAATATTTGTAGAAAATATAATTCTGGAATTATGTATTAAG
>CAZVPQ010000023.1:0-12470 GCA_964628675.1 uncultured Hyphomicrobiales bacterium
ATGAGAAGTAAAAACATTGAGCTTAGCTATCATCTCGTCAGTATTTGCAATAGTATTTTCAATTTTCTTAAGATTGTTTTCATTAGCAAGAAATTGATTGGCGGCTGTTGCTATAGTGTCAAGTTTTTTTAATAAAATTTTAGCATCGCCACTCATTTCACCGACTATGGCAACTAAATCACTTATATCAGGAGAAGTTGTTCCTTTAATCTCATTTTTTGGATCAAAAGGCAAAGACGAATTACCTGAATTAAGATCAATTTTTTTACCCCCTGTTATTTCCTTAATTCCAATTTTCGCAGTCAAATTATTTCTTAAATCATTTGTGTTGTCTATACTTGCTGTTACCAATACAGTACCGTTGTCAGGTTTTACGGTTAACACTTTACCACGTTTTACTCCGTTAACAAAAACAGGTGCCGATTGATTTATACCACCGGAATTATCAAATCTAAATTTTATTATTTCGTATTTAGAGGATACATTCCATCCATTACCTATCCCAATTGCAATAATAAATAAGATTATAGCAAGAATAGAAACAAGCCCAACTTTAATTTCCTTTTTTCTTAAATCACTCATAATACAGTGTATAACTAAATTAAATAAGCCCATATTGGGCTTAATACATAATAATAAATAAATTTAAAATAAAAATGTTTGAACATCTTTGTTTTCGTTATCATTATTAGTTTCATTAGTTTCAATTAACTCGGTGTTTGAAGACTTATCGGAATCAACTTCTTTGATAGATTTGTCTTCTAAAACAACTTTATTTTGCTCAATTTCATTAGAATCTTCTCTTTTTCTTTGTTCTAGCAAAAGCATATTTTCTGCAAGAATTTCTACAACATGTCTTCTGTTGCCGGTTTTGTCATCAAAATTACGGGTTTGAATTTTGCCTTCAATATATACCCTTGAACCCTTAGTTACAAGTTTATAAATAACTTCAGCTAATCCACGCCAAGCGACGATAGTATGCCAATCAGTATGTTCCCTAAGGTTCCCGTCTCTATCCTTCCACGTCTCTGAAGTCGCTAATCTAAAAGAAGTAACAGGAATACCACTAGGAGTTGTTTTTAATTCAGGATTTTTACCTACATTTCCGATAAGCATTACTTTGTTTAAAGTTCTCGACATTCTCACTCCTTACATCAATTATTACTGACCAATAGATATATTAGATACAAAATTTTATATAATTTACGAAATTAAACTGAAAAGTAAAAAAAAATGTTTAATTTATGTAGATTATTGATTATAACTAATTAAACAAATTCTTGTACTTGCAATTTCAAAAAAAGCCCTTTTGCTTGATTTAAAAAAGCAAAGGACTTAATTGTTGATTTTATAGAATGAAACAATATCTATTATTGCTCGGTGTTGATAGATAATTCTTTTGTAAGCCTCAACGCTACTTCGTTTAGAACATCGGGATTGTCATAAAACCCTGATTTAACCTTGTCTTGTATAGATTTAGAATCTAAAATTTTAGCTAATTTGGCTTCGTCTGATAATTCAAGTTTATCAACAGGCTGAGCATTTGATACATTTGCTGCATCATTACTATTATTTGTTTTCACCCTCTCTTTGTTATAATGAGAGCTATAAACACTGTCATTATTTATTGAGTTTACGTCCATCAGTATTTCGTATAAATTAATAATGATTTATTTTTTTCTAAATTACTAATTTTTGATTTAATATCCTTGACTTTTTTATCTAAAATTGATAAATTTAATTTATCGGACTTAATTAAATCTTTAATTCTATTTTGCAATATTTCTTTATCGGTTTGATTATTATAGTTATTATCCGCATTGTAATAATTACCAAGTTTTTCGAAATCGGGTCTTCTCTCTTTATAAAGTTTGTTTAGCAAATGCATTTCTTCGAGTTCTAAATTAGAATTCGTACGTAATATTTCTGAAATAAGTTTAGTTTTAGACTCAACCGATTTCAAAATATTTTTCAAATCATTATTTGAATTAGAATTTTGCATTTGTAACATTACCCGTTTCTAATGTGTTAGCAACTATTCTTGCAATTTTTAAAGCAATTTCCGGAGGATATTGAAATACTACTTCATCAGTATTGCTATTAACCAATTTCATTATCATTTTTTTAGTACTTTTATCCATTGAAAATTCAATAGCTAAATCAGAGTCAGGAAGAGCTTGTTGAGCCATATTACTAAGATCTGAAAAATCATTAAGTTTTTGTGATTCAACTTTTGGTTTATTCTCTAATTTAATAGAATTTTCTGTTTGTTGTGAATTTTCACTTGTTGAATCTTCAATTCCTTTTTTTATATTATTTTGTAATTCAGGGAAATTCTGAATAACAATTGGGGGTAACCCTTGTATTTCTGTAATCATAACTAACTCCTTTTAGTAGCATTATTGCTACTATTTATATGCACTAAATAATAAATTACTACTACTATTATTACTTGTCGGCATAGTATTCAAAAAGTTTAATTGATTTTGTGCTTGTAAATAAACTTGCAACATACTAGTATATTGTTTTCTTAACGAATTAGACTCATTGTCAATTCTTTCCAATAAAGTATCTTTTCTTTTTTCTGTTTGGTCAATTTGATTGCTAAGTGATGATGTTCTAGCTTTGATTAGACCATCTGTATCTGTCATACTCGCAATTGCATTAGACAATTTATTTGCAAATCCATTTTCCGATGTAAATAAATGAGCCACTTTTTCAGGATCGGTTTCCAGTAAGTCTTGCAATTTTTCAGTGTCTCCTATCGCAAGAGTACCATCGGATTGGATATTAACACCTATTTCTGTCAAATAAGATAAATCACTTGAATTATCTTTGGGGATCTTTTCAGAGATAATGCCTCTTAATGATGAGAATAAACCACTGATTGATGTATCACTTCTGAGCAAATTTTTATCTTGTCTTAAATAGTTCAGTGCATTATTATATTGTGTCAAAAGGGGTTTAATTAAATCTTCAACTTGTTTTCTATCTACTTTAGTATTTAAAACAATTTCTTGTTCATCACTTGTTTGAGGTTTTAACAAAGTCAATGTAAGTCCGGGTATAGCATCGTCAATAATATTTGAGCCACGAGTAATAGGAATTCCATTCAATTCAAACTTGGAATCCAAGCTATTGATATCACCTGACTTATAACCTGCATGGGTTTCATCAAATATTTGCCTGTTTGAGCTGTCGCTGACTAATGAAAGATTAAATCCAAGAGAGTCTAAAATCCCTTTTTTACTTTCAGAAAAACTAATTCTATTGTTGCTGCCTGTGTTTGATGAAACAAGAGATAATCTCGCTGTAGTTTCCGTATCCTTTATTAAAGAAGCATTGATTTCTATATCTTCGGTATTATTAATAGCGTTAACAATCTTTTTTAATGCTTCTTCATTATTCTCATCGCCGGTTAGATTAACACTTACTGATATTGGTTCATTATCACCAACTGATAAATCAAAAGAGTAATCCTTTTTGTTTGATTCATTGGCATTGCCATTAACCTTCGAAATGAAACTTTTTCCATCAGTAGATATGTCAAATCTATCAGAAATTAAAATATCATTTGAAGCTAAATGCTTCACAAAAAGAGTATTTATTCCCAAAATAGCTTCGCTGTTTGCTGAAACAGAGACAACATCAGGACTGGAATTAGATACTTGTCGCGTAACAAATTTAGTTGAAGCATTTTCAGAAGTAAAAGAATCAATTGCTGAATTTAGATTGTTTATTTTACTATACAAACCATTGAAGAACTCTTGTGTCCTTACCAATGTATTTTTTTTAGAATCTAATGTATCGACTTCGGATTTTCTTGATTGCTTATAAGCGGCAACCAACTTATCTGTTTGGCTTTGATAGCCACTTGATACGGACCCTACATCTGAACTAGCCATTTTGGAAAACTCCGATTAATTATCAAAATTGAATGCTTTAGCCCAAGTATCTCTCAATTCTTGAATGATAGAGAGAGCTTCATTAAATTTTTGCTGGAAGATACATCTTTGACAATATTCATAAAGTCTGTAAAGTCTTGTTGATGTTTCTTCGTATTCAAAATTCAAAGATCCCATTAATTCGATTAAAACACGGCTCATCTTTTGCACATCTTTCCTTTTGCAACTAACAATAAAAAGATCATACATTTTTAAAATAATCTTTTCTTTGCTCCACGAAAGAACTTCTTGTTCCAAATAAGCTGGAACTTTGCTCTCTCCTTTTTGTCCGTAGGCTCTGTTAGCCGCTAATTGTTGTGCTGTATTTGCCATAAATTTACCTCTATATATATTATCAAAAGAAAAGCGAATTACAATAATCCGCTTTTCTAAATATTCCCATTATTTTTTTCATTCTAATGGTTCATATATCAACTTTCATTACCTAAAAAGTTGTAAATATGATTGCGGATTTTGATTAGCTTGCGCCAAAGATATCAAAGAAGCTTGCTGCAAGAATTGGTCTTTAACCAAATTTAATTGCTCAGTAGCAACATCAGCGTCTTGAATCCTTGAAATAGCCGCATTATAATTAGTAATCTGAGACTGTAATAATTCCTCCTGTGAACTTAATCTTACTTGAATCCCACCAACATAAGACGCTACTTTATTGACATTATTTAATGCAGTAGCCAAACTTGTAATAGTCGTCGATATATTACCTGAACTAAATATACCTAAATCACTTTCAGTAACAGCATCTAAACATTGCAAATTCAATCCTGCAACACCCGCAAACGAATCTGTATTGCCAGAAGCCGCATGAGCATCTGCTGTCGCATTTAAGTCAAAATTATTTCCGTTTACGTTGTAATCAGTATTGCTGGTTGATAAGTCGATACTGATTTTCAATAAATTGTTATTAGCTAAATAGCCAATAGTCCAATCGCCTGAGAAAGAGCCTTGAATTAATTGTTTTCCACCGAAAACAGTTGAATCTACAACAAATTGAATTTGTTGTGCAAGGCGAAAAGCTCCTTTAGCTAAAGCAACTTTTTCATCTGTGCCTAAAGCACCTGTTGATGCAGTCGCAGCGGCATCTTTTACCTGAGTTATCAAAGAATTAATGTTGTCAAAAGCATCTTGTGCTATCGATGTAACATTTTTTGCTTCACCAGCTGCATTCAAAGCCGACTTCAATGCTCCGTTCCTTGCCTGCAATGCTCTTGATGTAATATAACCTGCAACATCATCTGCTGCAGTATTGATTCTTTTACCTGTTGACAAACGCAATTGCCTTAAAGCAATATCATTACTGCTACTAGTTAAAGCATTGTAGGCGTTTTCAGCAGGCGTATTTGTTCGGATCCTTGATCCACCCGAAATTGCTGTTGGCATAATAGACCTCCATGTAATGTAATACTATTTTCGGGCGTCCTGCCTAACTTATTATTTTTCCTACTAATGCATTTATCGGTAATGCAGAATAATTCTTTAATTTTTAATGTAAAATAATCTCTTTTTATATGCTAAGCTTAATTTCCAATGAACTATTAGATAAAAACTAAGTATTAATACTTATGAAAACAAAATTATTAATTATCTTCATTATCAACACTATATCCGCTTAAATCATTAAATTCTATGCCAGAAAGTTTTGCATTTGTTTTTTCTATTGTTTGAATAATACAATATTCAGTAGCAGGTATTTCTGTTTTGCCGTAATATACTGTATCGCAATCAACAATTATATTATACAACTTTCCATAATTTTCAATAATTATTCTTGCCGGTTTATTTATTTCGGCTTTAATTGAATCCACTTGACTAATAATAGCCCCATTTTCTTTTACTATACAGCCATTTGTAGTATAATCAAACGATATTGACGGATGTTGCTCGAATTTATCCGTAACTGTTCTGAAAGAAAATCTTAAACCTTTGCCGTTCAACAACTCGGTTGTAAAATCAGTACTTAGTTGAGTAACACCGGGGTTGTAACATCTTAAATCGGCTCTGCCTCCTGCATATATATAGAAACTATTTGTTGTATTTACATTAATACTATCCAAATCGCCTATTTTTAAACCGCTTATTCTTAATAATTCCGGTCTATCGGCATTTAAGAAAAATTGGTTCGGAGTGCAAGAAGTTATAAATAAAATTGTCGATATTAATAATAAAATCTTTTTCATAACATTATTCTTTATTATATCTTAATTGTTTTGAAGTAAAAATTCTGTCGGCAAAATTAAAGCTCAATCCAAAATACAATCTGGAAAAATCTCCGGGCAGACCGAATTCATCTGTCAGATCTTTACCAAATCCCAATGTAGTTGAACCACTTGCATAACCAATTAAAAAGCTAATGTTTATATCTTGCGACAATGCCAAGTTGACTCTGTTACCTATATTGAAAAATGATGAAGGATAATAATTATATTCAATAAATGGTTCGGTAGTCAAATTATCTGTCAATATTGATTGCCAATATCCTATTCTAATAGGCAATATCCCTAATCCCCATTCATTTTGTCCTAAAATCATTAGATTAATCAATGATGTACCCGCATATAGTTTGTGGTCTAAAACAGGCAGAGCAACAGAGGCATTAGCAAATTTGAAAATATATCCTTTTAGAAAATTAGTTGAATCTAATTTATTTTTAGTAGAAGACAAAGCGGAATATTCAGCCCCTGTATTAATATAAGCCAATTGTAATAATCCGACGTTCCAAGATGAATGTTCATAATCTTTCCATTCGCTTTCTGTTTCGGAAACTAAGTTATGAAAATCCAAAACGGAAACACCAAGACCTGCGTAAGGAAAAAATGAACTAACTGATTTATCAGGGAAATTGCTGTTTTTTATTTGAGGACTAAATGGCATATTTACACCACCTACAAATCCTGCATAAGCTCTTAGATTTAAACCACCAATAGAACCTATTTCCAAAGCGGCTGATAAATTTAAGTACTGCGATGGCCACCAACCAATTCCCGCAGATGGAGCAAAAGCGATATAAGGAATTTTATCTCTCAAATAATATCTTTTTTTTATAGAAAAGGGTAGAACTGAAATTAATGTTTCGTCAGTATTTGCATTTGGAGCAATTATTTCAATTCCGGAAAAGCCCCAAGTCCAATTTTTAGCATCGTGGAACCATCTTAATCTATTTTCTACTATTCCTATTCTATAAATCCCGCCGGCAAATAACGCATTTTTATCTCCGTGATAAGACGATTTAATGTTTTTGAAATCGGGGAATACTCCAAATAAACCAGTTCCGATTTTATTATTTGATGAAGAGCCTATTAAGCCAATGCTTTCAAATAGTCCCAATCGAATAAAATCAGGATATTCTCTTGTTACGGTACTGTCGTATTGAGTTAACTCCCTGTCATTATTAAATGTTCTTGATGAAGGATAAATTACTCCGTTATCTCTATTGCCGGGAGCATTCTTTACGAATTTTTGAAATGTTGTATCTAATATAGTATTTGTATATACATCTTCTTCAACACGAGTATAGGAACAACCCGAAAATATAACAACGATTAAGAAAGACGAAATAAGCAATATTAAGTTATTCATCTTAAATAGTTGCAATCTATTGTAAAAGTAATGGCGTTTTTTCATAATACTTATAAGTTTATTGAACATTAACTTCTAAGGAAACATAATTAACTAATTCAGCTTGTAGTCTATCCCCATTCTTAATAGGACCAACTCCTTGAGGTGTTCCTGTAAAAATGCAATCGCCGGGTTGCAAAGTAAATACATTTGACAAGTATTCAATAAGCACTTCAACAGGTCTTTCCATATCTTTTGTTGAAGCTGACTGACGGATTTCATCATTAACATTAAGCTTTATATCAAAGAAAGGAACTTTGTTTGGGAAATCGGAAGCAGGAACAATATCCGAAATAGGTGCGGAAGTATGAAAACCTTTAGCAACAGCCCAAGGTTGTCCTTTGTCCTTGGCTTGTTGTTGGAGATCTCTCAATGTTACATCAATCCCAACAGCATATCCGGCAATATATTCTAAGGCGTTTTCTCTTGATATATTTGAACATAATTTGCCAATTACCACAACTAATTCTACTTCGTGATGCACCATATTTGAAATATTGGGTAAAACAATAGTAGAATTGTTATTAATATATGCTGAATTCGGTTTTAAAAATATCAATGGATCTTTGGGAATTTCACCTCCCATTTCTGCCGCATGTTTAGAATAATTTTTTCCTATACAGAATATATTATTTATAGGTAATCTATCACCGCCTATAAAATTTAATTGTTTGTTCATAATCCCTCGTTAAAATTACCTGTAAAATTTATTTTAATTTTGGTAAACCTTGTAATACCTTACTTGAGTCTTCCTTTTTCAAATCTACATTTTGTAAATTTCTTAAAATTTGCATATCAATAGTTGTAGAATCAGTTCCTTCAACAATAGAATAATCAAAATGTCTTTTTTTATAAGGCAATTTATTATCGCTATAAATTTTAGCCATTAGTTTGCCCCAAAGTGGTGCCGCCGCTGTCGAAGCATAACCATATCCACCGGTAAATGTAATCCTTCTGTCGTCGAATCCAACCCAAACACCTGCGACAAGTTCAGGAGTATATCCAATAAACCAAGCATCAGCATAATCATTCGTAGTCCCTGTCTTACCAGCGGCATCGCAATCTCTAAAATATTTACGGACATTTTTGCCTGTGCCGTGTTCAACAACTCCGGACATCAAATAAATCATCATTTCGGCAATTCTTTTGCTGAATACATCAGTTGCCTCCATACTTTTTCTTTGCTTTTGTATTATATTGCCGTGTCTGTCCTCAACGCTATAAACTGCAAAAGGTTTTACGTGGATGCCTTTGTTAGGAAAAGTACCGAAAGCCGAAACCATATCAATAGGTTTTACTTCTCCTCCGGCACCTAATGCCAAGGCAGGTACAGCCATGAGATGAGCTGTTATGCCCATACGATAAGCCATTGAAATTACTTTGCCGGGATTAGTATATTCTGTTATTAATCTTGCCGATGCAGTATTTACCGAATGGATTAATGCTGAATATAATGTTATGGAATCCGTTTTAAGATAAGCAGCCGAACCTCTCGGAGACCATTTCTCGCCTGTATAAGGGTCTGTATATGTAAACGGTTCGCGAGAAATCTTTGTTTCGGGTGTCAATCCAGCTTCAAGGGCGCAAGTATAAAGTATGGGTTTAAAACAAGACCCGGGTTGTCTTAGAATTTGAGTTGCGTGATTTAAAGAATATTTTGCATCGGAATGATTTTTCATAAAAATAGGTGATGCTCCAACCATTGCCAGAATACTACCATTGGCAGGATTTATAACAACAAGGGCACATTGAATTGTTGTTTTAGCTTTTTTGATTGAGTCAATAAAAGCTTTATTATTCTTTAATTTAGTTTCAATCAATTTTCTCTTTTTTTTATTTGCAGAAATATAATCTGCTCTTCTTTGGATTGATTCGCTTATTAATTCGTTTAATAAATCTTTGTTTTTTCTCCAAGACCAACTTCTATCAAATATTTTCTGATATTCTGACAAATGCTCTTCGACAGCTTCGTTTGCATATTTTTGAATTCTTGAATTTAAAGTAGTATTAATTATTAATCCATCACGATAAAGGTCTTTATCTTTCAATTTATTTTTTAATTGCTGTCTAATCATTTCCACAAAATGAGGGGCTTCCATAAACCGCTTATGTAAAGGTACTTTTTTGAAAGCCAAAACAATAGGCTCTTCCGCCGCTTTCATCATTTGATCCATTGACAAATAACCCTGCGATTCCATTAAATTCAATACAAGGTTTCTCCTTCCAATGGCTCTATCATAATCAAGCATTGAATTATAATTCTCGGGGTTTTTTAATATGCCAACGAGAAAAGCACATTGGGCAGTAGTTAATTGCATTGGTTGCTTATTGAAATAAATCTCGGAGGCTACTTGAAGTCCATAAGCACCTCTCCCAAAAATAACAGTATTAGTATATAATTCTAAGATTTCTTTTTTGGTATAAGTCCTTTCAATTTGCATTGCAATGAATGCTTCTTGAATTTTCCTTGATAATGTTGCTCTATGCTCTAAAAAAAGATTTCGTGCTAATTGCATTGTTATGGTTGAAGCACCCTCTTTATAGCCACCGGCTAAAATGTCTTTGACAGCGGCGGAAATTACTCGTGTAACATTTATTCCCCAATGATTATAAAAATCCCTGTCTTCTACTGCAATCAAAGCATTAATAAAATCTTTTGGGATACTATCATAAGGTAGATAAATTCTTCTTTGCACCGAGAACATATCCAATAACTCACCATCGGAACTCATAACTTGTGTTGCTAAATTCTGTCTCGGATTTTCCAATTGGTCCAAAGACGGCAATCCTTCCGAAACGATGGAGTCCACATAAATATAAATGCCACCGCTAATTACCAAAAATAAAATAACTAATAATAATAAAAATTTTGATGCTGTCATTTTCATTTTATCTTTCACTTTTGCCAAATTTTAGTTAATTCAACTCTTCTCAAACGCTTATAGAACATCTTTTTATTTTCACCTTCCCGTTTAGCTAATGGTTCGCTCTCGCCCATTGATTTACTTTCTAAAATTTCTTTGGGAACCCCTCGTATTATTAATTGTGCAACTACAAAATCCGCTCTTTTCCGCCCCAAAGTTTTATTATAAGCAGTCGAGCCCACTTTATCGGTATGCCCGATAATAAGAATTTTTGATAAATTGTTAATTGAAGCTTTGATGTTATCGGCAAGTTCGTCTAATTGTGATTGCCAAGCAGTAATGGTTTCAATTCCGTTGCTGTCAAGAACAAACTTATAAGGTTGGTCAAAATTATCTGTCGGGAAATTAATCCTCAAGGTTAGCATTTCCGGCACTAACAAATCTAATTTTTTGACCTTGACTGTATCAAAACTTTCCACTAAAACTGATTGTGAAACGAAAAAGAGTTTTTTTGCTGAAGCAGTAAGTTGATAGTCCACATCTTTTTTAAGTTTTACAGAGTATTTACCTTCTGAATCTGTTTTCATCTTTTTTACAACTTTATTCTCGGGCATTTTCTTAACAGTAATATCCGCTTGGGGTAATTCTTCCATAGTTGATTTGTTGTAAACCTTGCCTTCCAATTTAAAAGTTTGTGCAATTTCTATTTTCGGTTCATTCATTGGTATATCAACATTCAAATCGGGTGCAAAACCTTCGGCTAATTTACCGGATTTTGATTTTTTCTCTTTTTCATTGACAACTTTACGTCTAACGAAAATATCAAATCCACCTTCCATAGAAATCAAACTTGCATTTTCGGCATCTTGATTGGAAGAATAATATAATAAAGTATCAATTGTTGACGGACTTGATGGGTATAGTTCGTCATATTTAGTATTTAACGGCGGACGAAGGTTTTTAGCTTTAGAGAAAAAATCTTTATTGTGAGCAAGTGTATAATAAGCATCATTTCTTACAGCTTCCCAAAATTTATCGGAAATATCCGATGAAAAAATATCATAACCGCCTACGTTGTCGTGTCCAGCTGAAGCAAAAAGAAGTTTTTTACCACTTTTATCAATAAATGGTGTTAGCTCGGGACATTGAGTATTAATCATTTCACCACAATTTATCGGCTCGCTCCAAGAATTATTTCTCAATTTAATGGAAAACCAAATATCCGTAGCACCATAACCAAGTTTTCTATCGGAAGCAAAGAACATTACTAATCCGTTGGCAGATAAAGACGGTTGAGATTCCCAAGTAAATTTATTTTGATGTACTTTGCCTTCAACCGGGTTTGGATTAGAAATCATTTTGTTTTTGAAATAACCTTGATAAATATCGGATCTACCAATCATATTATCAGTAGGAGAATAACTAAAATATACTTGGTTGCCATAGAAAGATGCAGAACCTATATGACCGTCAAGAGGCACTCCAATGCCTGATAGCAATCGACCTTTATCATATTTTACCATTCTGACAATCATTGTTTTTTGGATATTTTCATCGTTGAAACACATAAGAGCCTTATTTTTTGAAAAAAACGATAAGCTCCAATCATCTCCAATGTTATTAATTTGGCGAACTTTTTTGAAAGTATAATAAGAGTCCAAGAACTTGTTGACCTCTAACGAGCTGTCATAGGGGAGACCTTGCCATTTAGTCGGGCTACAGATAATTTGAGGTTTAGGACAAACAACATCTTTTTTAAGAGTTACTTGTTGCATACATCCTTCTATAAAGAATACTAGCACTATCAAGCTAAAAATAAAATTTTTCATAGTCGAACTAATTTCATACAATATTTAATTTATTAATATATCAATAAAATGAATAAAAAAAAAATACATTAATTAAAAAAGTAATCCAAATAAGATGATATTAGTTTTTATTTGCCTACACAATATTGTTGTATATAAGTTTTTATAAAACTATTTCTTGCAAATACAATAATTTAGGTCAAACTTCCAATTATATACTC
>CAZVPQ010000024.1:0-12427 GCA_964628675.1 uncultured Hyphomicrobiales bacterium
TATTTCCCCCGCACTTGCAGTAAAAGTACCGTTATTAATAAAATTACCTTTAATCCTAATACTCGAACTAATATTTTGAGTAACACCTGTTGGTATTTTCAGATTTTGAAATTCAAGGGAATTAGCTGTTGTCGAATTATTCGTCAAAGGATTTGTTACTGCACCCGAAGAGCCCAAAGTAATTGTGCTATTACCACCTGCTAACAGACTACCGTTTGAAGATGTACCTTGTGTTGTTAAATAATTTTTTACCGTGAAATCACTATTAGTCGTAACAAGATTAGTTCCAGATGAAGCCGAAGCCAAAGTAAGATTATAAAATTCAAGTGTGCCGTAATTTTCGATTGTTTTAGCTGTCCCTCCATCAAATATCACATAAGAAGGAGTAGAAGCCGTAAGTGAGCCATTGCCTAATATTTTTAAATTGCCTTCAAGAGTAAAAGTAGTTGATGTTTCAAGAGAAGTAGCATCATCGACAATCATAGAACCGAAAATTTTACTTCTGCTCGAACCTGAAATATTCTGAACAGTTCCCGCACTACTACCGTTTTTAAATTTTATAATTGACGAAGCCCCAGAAAAAGTAGCACTCGAATTGACCGTAAAATCACCGAGAATTGCAAATTCACTACTCGATGTTACTGTTTCGCTAACATTTGCAATAGTCAAGTCATTAAATTCCAAAGTGCCGTTGGAAGATTTTATTATTTGCGTAGTCCCTGTTAACCCTGTACCTCCGATTGTTATCATACCGCCCGTTGCTTTAAAATATCCGTTGCCTTCAACTTCGATTTTATTACTTTGGTCATCTGCAACTGTAAAACTCGCCGAAGTAGTAACATAAGAGCCGTCTTTGATAATCAAATTCGCAAACACAACATTGCTATTGTTATTATTATAAATTCTTTTTGGGTACAAATAGCTACCGTCATTATCGAAAGTAATATTACCGTCTGTTTGAGTGAAATCACCATTTGTAACAAAATCATCTGTGATATAAAAACTTGTATTTGTTGAAATAGAATTGGAATTAACTATTTTATAAAATTTCAAAGTTCCTTGACTGCTATTGCTGATTGTTACCGGCGAACCGTTAAATGTTATCGTACCTGCACTTGCAATAAAAGAACCACTGCCGAGAACTTGGAATTCATTTGTAACTGTAAAGTCTGAACTCGTAGTTACTTTTGCCCCATCGCCAATAGTTACTTTACTGAATTCCAAAGTCCCGTCTGTTGAATTTATAATTGTTTGTTCACCCGCAGTTGCCACAAAATCTGTTTGCGACTTATTATGTTTGGATTTGCGTTTAATAGTACTCCTGTGTGTTGCCCCTTTGAAATTAATTGTAGTTCCGCTTGCAGGAATAAAACTACCATCTCCTTCCACAACAAAATCGCCTGTTACATCAATTCTATAATTCCCCGAAGTTACCAAGCTACTTTCATCGGTAACTTTGACATTATAGAAAATTATTTCACCGTCTTGATATGTGCTAATGCTCTTTTGAGTTGAATTATCGAATATAACATTAATCCTACCGTTTCCGTTAGTTCCATTGAATTTCTCTGTTGATGGTTCCGAACAATCAGTGCCTCCGCAAGTAAAATTACCTGTCAAAGTCAAATTGTAAGTTCCCGTATTAAGCGGCATTAAATATGTGGAGGATTTACTCAACACCAAATCAACTACTGTAACATCTTCGTCGAGATATACATCGTAATCACCAATAACAACAACATCGTTTTCATCGGGTTTCAAACTGTCTTTCCAATTTTCCTTTGCCGACCAGAGACCGTTACCGAGATTATTAGCAAAGAATTTGGCATCGGTAAACAATGCAAAATATGTAGGGTGGTCAAGTGTAATAGAATTAGTACTTGAAACAGTATTGCCTGAAATAGTGCTAATATGCTTCTCCCAAGTAGTCAAATCTCCTGATGAATACACGGCTAACTCATTAGCATTCCCATAAAGCTCTGTGTTGTCATAAGTCAATGACATTGCACTTATATTCCCTGTATAAGTGATTTTAAAATATCTTTTAACACTTGGGATACCGTCATTACAAGCTGTTTTAGGATATAATCTGACCGTTAAATTAGTAGGACCTGTCAAACTTAATCCAATATTGCTCGTAGAAAGATTTGCTGTTGAAATACTTGAACTTGTCGTCAAATAACCCGTTGCCGAGCTACCGTTATTAACAATATTATTTCCTGATGTTTCGCTCAATTTGTCAGTGCTATTTTGAAAAGTGATTATATACGGACCGTTTAAATCTATATCTCCACTTGTGAGTTTCAATATACTTTGAGCAGATGCTGTAAATTTTATATTCTCATATAATTTCAATCCTGCCGAATTATTCAAAGTCAGATTGTAAAATGTAGGAACTGTTGAACCGCTAATACTTTGCTGAGCTGAACCGCCAAAAGTAATTGTGCCTGATGATGCCGTAAAAGTATTATTAGTTAGCAAATCACCGTCAATTTGAAATCCCGATGCAATAGATGCTCCGCCCGACGAACTCGCAACAGTTAAATTATTTAATTCGCAAGTGCCGGAATTAGTCAGCGTTGCTCCCGAACCGTTTAATGTCATTGTACCAGAACTTGCGGTCAAAGAAGAATTAGTGCCGATAGTAATATCATTTCTAACTTCAACACTTGTGGACATACTTAAACTTTTTGCATCGGCAACTTTTAATTCTCCGAAAGTAATTGCTCCGCTCCCGCTATTGCTGATTGCACTCGTACCGTTGAAATTCACAATAGCAGTACAAGGATTTGCAGATGATTGAAAAGACCCGCTCCCACTCAAAGCCAAATTCCCCGCAATGTTAATCGTGTTATTCCCAATATAAAAAGTACCGCTTGAAATAGAAATATTGCCTGCGATTGTCATCGGACTTTCTACTTGATTTATTATTTTATTTGTTGCGTGGGATAAATTAATTGTCAGATTATCCAAATCGCTTATATTCGTCAAAACATTAGTAGTACTCCAACTTGAAGACCCGGTCAGAACCAGAGAAGAAGATGAATTTGTGGTAATATTTCCGGCTACGGCTACGTCGTTATAAAGTGTAAGTTGGTCGTCGCTAATATCAAGAGTTCCGTTTGTTACTGTCAATGTCCCTGCAATACTTAGATTAGAGCTTGTAGCAATAGTGTTAGAGCCATTTGTTAGATTTATTGTAAAATCATTTAACTGAGTTATTCCTGTTAATATTCTTGTAGAATTCCAAGCTGTTGCACCCTGCAAGATTAATGACGAACTGCTGTTTGTTGTTATATGCCCCCCTGCCGAAACATCATTATTTAAAGTTAATTGGTCTCCACTTATATCGAGAGTCCCATTTGAAATTGTCAAAGTCACTGCAATCGAAAGATTAGCGCTCGTAGCAATTGTATTTGAGCCGTTTGTTAGGTTTATTGTTAAATTATTTAATGAGCTTATTCCCGATAAAATATTCGTTTGATTCCAAGCCGTTGCACCTTGCAAAACCAGAGAAGAGCTACTGTTTGTCGTAATATGCCCGCCCGAACCTACATCTTTATTCAAAGTTAATGTAATAGCACCCGAAATATCCAATGTGCCACCCGAAAAACTTAGAGTACCGCCTATATTCAAATCCCCTGATAATGCAGAAGAACGATTTAAAGTCAAATTCCCAATTGGTTGAGACGAAAACCAATTTGGATTTATAGTTGCAGGTCCTGTTGCTCCGATTATCAAAGTTGAATTGGAATTAGAAGCATCAATTTTACCAGCTGTATAACTTACATTTCCGTTTAAAGTCAAAGTATTTGTACCCAAATCAAAAGTTCCTGCCGTAAGAATTAAATTACCGGGTATGCTCAAAGAATTACCGAGAGTTGTCGTCCCGTTTGACAAAGTATAATTTCCGGATATTGTTAATGTGCCGTTGATATTTACAGTGCTTGATGTTGCTATATTTGTACAAGACAAAGATTTGCCCGATGCAATAGTTAGAATTCCGCCGCTTTGGGTGTAATCTCCTGTTGACGTCAAAGAACCATTAATACTGACTGTGCCGCCTGATTGCGTATAAGAGCCGTTGTTAGTCATAGCGCCTTGAATATTAACTATACTTGCAGTTGAAATATTTGCCGCTGTAAAACTTCCCGTGGAAGTAATGGATAAAGTCCCGCCACTTTGTGTGAAATTGCCTGAGTTTGTGAGAACTCCGGAAATTGAAATTGTTCCTCCGCTTTGGTTAATAGTGCCTCCATTAGTCAAAGTATTTCCGACAGATATTGTAAGAGTACCATTACTCGCAATGCTTCCGCAAGATGAATTAGCGGAAATTGTAAGTGAACTTGTATTTTGGATATTCAAAGCTCCGGTCAATGTAAGAGCAGAATTTATATTAAGAGTAGATGCGTTTTGAGTAGTCACACTTCCGGGAACTGTAATTGCTGTTGATAATGTTGTTGTACCACCTGTTAGAGTGAAATTACCACCTGCATTGAGAGTGAAATTACCTGACAAATTGGAAGTACCCGAACTTGAAAAATTGTCGCAAGTCAGATTCCCCGTGTTAGCCAAAGTAAAAGTTGTTACTGTCAAATCATTACAGGTTAATGTGCCTCCGGCATTAACAGTAATACTTCCACCGCTTTGCGTAAAATTAGAACTACAATGTATTGTTCCTGAAATACTTATATTCCCTGAAGTGTGCGTTATAATCGAACTTGTAGTTAATGTAAAACCGTTATCAACAGTTAAATTACCCGTTATACTTGCACTTGAACATGAAACATTGCTCTTGACCGTAACTGTATGAGCAGATTGAATTATGGCAACATCTCCTGCTTGCGGATAACCTCCACCTCCCCATGTATTATTATCAGTCCAGCTACCGCTACTCGACGATGTAAAAGTTGCAGACAATAAAAATATTGGAGAAATCAATAATAAAATTATTATTGATAGAGAAAATTTTAAACAAATATTTATTATTTTATTCACTAATCAACAACCACAATATATAAATATATAATATATATATTACATATCGACTGATATTCATAAAACATTAGGAAAAAATATGGAAAATTTTAGGAAATATTTTTGAAGACCTAAATTAATTCTGAATGCTGTATTGGAAGAAACAATATTTGAAAATTACGATATTGAAAATTGAATAACACACCTTGACTTCGATTGATATAACGGGGAAACTCACCTTGAACCGAAATAAAATGGCATACTTCAATTTTCAAAAATTCCGAAGGAATGAAATTTTTGTAGCAATAATTATATAACAAGATTAGAATTGCATATCAATGACATATTTAGGAGGGATAAGAATTTATAAATCAAAATTGAAAAAATTATGAAAAAGTTCTTTAGCTTTGTCCCAGTTTTTTTCATTGATACAATATTTAATTCTGGGAGGCATTATTTCGCCTTGAATTAAGCCTGCATCTAATAGTTCTTTAAAATGCTGGGAAAGAGTGGATTTAGCAATCGGTAATATTTCGGAGAAATCTTTGTTGTAACAACAGGCTTCTTTTGATAGAAAACTAAGTATGTATATACGCACAGGATGTCCTAATGCACGCGCATATCGAGCGATAAGTATTTGGTCTTCTGTATATGTTTCTTTGTTTTTCATATTTCCCATTAATATATTATTTTGCAAATTTACAAAGAATGTTTTAGCATTCAAATATTTTATTAAAAAAGCATAAAGCTGTAGTAGTTGAAATAATAAATAATACTTATGAGAAATCCACAATTCTTATAATAAAAATATCTTAAAAAATATTACATTGTTTATACTTCTGATTTTTATATTTTGGTATTAGAAAATATGATATTATTTTAAGACGTGTTATATTAATTTTTGTGTCATTATAAATATTATATTTATTGATTTAATAACGAAAGAACATAAAAACTCTCTCAATTGAATTGCCACGAATTTTTAAATCGTGGCAATTCATTTTCAAATTACGAATGCTGAACTATTACTCCATTAATCACATTAAATCAAAATACATACCGCTTAAAATCAAAATTTCAACCTCAGATAGTTTTACTTGAACACGTGCTTGATTTAATACAAATTGAGCTCTTAATAAATTAGTCTGCGATTCACGGAAATCAACCGATGTGAGTTTGCCGAGTTTGTATAAATCCAATGAGCGTTGGAAATTTTGTTCGGCAGTTTGAATATTGGCTTTAGATAAATCAAGAATTTCTTTTCTTTTTAAATATTGGTCATAAGCATTATTGAGATTCAATTCCATCTGCTTTTTAATATCATTATATTTCAATTCATTGATTTTTACCAATAGCTCCGCATTTTGAGACTGGATTTTGTTTTTATTACCGTTAAATAAATTCCAAGATAAATTTAAACCGACATTATAGCCTTTACTTGCATTACTAAGCATAAATCCTGCATCATTAGTTTGTTTTGTGTAAGAATATCCCGTACTGAAACTAACTCTCGGATAATAAGCGGAATTTATCATTTTGTAATCCAATTCTGAAATATTTTTCTGTGCAATGGCTTGATTAATAGATGAATTTTTGGAAAACAAATTAGTTTTTAAATCATTATAATCCGGCATATTAACAAAATCAATTTTTGAGTTCAAAGAATATTTTTTATCCAAATCGCTCCCAATTAAATAATCTAATTGTCTGAGCATAGTATTATAAGACAGTTCTGTTTGCATAAACATAGTGCTGTCATTATTCAAATCAACCTGTGCTTTTAATACTTCAATCTTCAATGCAACACCTAATGCCGCCTTGTCTTTCATTCGATTTAATCTATCCCTCGAAACTTCAATATTCTTTTTGAGAATATTAATATTTTCTTTCATATTTGCCGCTTGGTAATAAACATTTATCAGATTTTTAACCAATCCTTCAACGGCAAGTTGAACTTCAATATTACTTTTATTTCTTAATTCTTCAAATTTATCATAGGAAATAAACATAGCGAATCCATCAAAAATAGTCCAATTCAAATTTATTCCAGCATTGTAATTATTCGAAGCACTATTATTTTTAGTGATACTCATTATTGCGGGACCGCCGCTTGTATCCTGTGGATTTCGCGCACCTACGGCAAGATCCATATCAATATCCGTCTTGGAATATGTTGCACCACCTTGTGCATTAATAGTTGGCAACATACCTGCATTACCTATATCAACATTATTTTTTGCAATATCGGAGCTTGTTTTTACTATTTTTATAGCATAATTATGCTCCAAAGCTAACTTAACAGCATCTTTCAAACTTAAATTGTCCGCGGCATAAGCAAGATTGAAAGACAAAATAAGTATAACAAATAATTTTATAAATTTCATAATTCTTCTTAATTCAATTAAACATCATTATTAACTAATTCATCACCAAAATTCTTTTCAAGTTGCCTTATTTCTTTGACAGCCGGCTCAACATCGTTAGGGCTTAATTCTTTGCCGGTGAAAAATCTCTTGGTATGCAATTTAATTCTATTCAAAATTTTGAGATATACAGGCAAAAATATTAATGTGAATGTTGCACCTAATAGCAAACCGTAAGACAAAGATATTGCCATTGGTATTAAGAACTGAGCTTGCCTGCTTGTTTCCGTAACCAAAGGTAGCAATCCCAAAACCGTCGTTACTGTTGTCAAAAGAATAGGTCTGAAACGATTAATTGCGGCATCAACAATAGCTTTGTCAAAATCCATTCCTTGTTGTAAATATTGATTTACCGTATTAATAAATACGATTGAGTTGTTTACAATAATTCCAATTAAGGCGATAATCCCATAAGCAGACATCATATTTACTGGGATGCCGTGTATAAAATGTCCCCAAGAAGCTCCGATTAATCCTAATGGAACTAATAAAATTACTACAATTGCCTGTGTATAAGAGCGGAAGCTCAATACAATTAAGAAGAAAATAATTACAAATGCAATGCTCAATCCAGTTCTTGATGACCTGGCGGTTTTCATTATTTCTCTCTGCTGTCCGGATTCAACTGTTCGAACCGAAGGATATTTTTTTAAAACAGGATTTAATACTTCATTTGTTGCTCTACTCAAAATCGGTGGTACTTCTGCCTCTGTGTTCACTAAATCAGCATCAACAGTTATCAATCTATTGCCATCAACATGATTAATTACAGTAGGACCTCTTTTAATCGTATAAGTAATCAACTCCGATAATGGAATTTCCGATTTACCCGGGATTCTGATTCTACTGTTTTCCAATTTTTTAATTGAGCTTCTATCTTTATCTGTATATCTAACCCAAACTTTAATTTCGTCTTTACCACGTTGCAAACGTTGAATTTCATTACCGAAAAATCCTTGACGAATTTGTCTTGCAATCTCCAAAGGTGTTAATCCAAGAAGATACGCTTTGTCTTTCAATTGAATTTCAATTTCTCTGAAACCTTCGGGTGAATCGTCTTGGACATCTCTTAAATCTTTAATCTTTTTTAATCCTGTTTTTATATCTTCGGTTGCATTTTCCAAGTCATTCAGATTAGGACTTACCAGAGCAAATGAAACAGGCTTTCCAAATATAGATCCGGCACCATAGTTTAATTGTTCAGCATCATAGACAGGTCCAACTTTTTTCTTAATAGCATTTTTAATAATATAGCTGTCCATATTTCTTTCTTCACCGTTTAGCATAACAACTTCAACAGTTCCGACATTACCATTGGCTTCACTTGTGGCGCCGAATAAACCACGCGGACCTTTTGCTGTATGGACAATGACATTTTTGATAATATCTTTATGGTCTTTTCTTTTAGCTTTGAACTCTTGATTAACTTCCCAAGTTGCCTTCTCTATTCTTTCCAAAATCTTTTTAGTTTTTTCAACACGTGTCCCCGCAGGCATAACTAATGATATATCGAAACTATCGAATTCCATAAACGGGAAAAATGTTGTACCTATAACACCACCCATAAATGCACCTATTGTAGCCAATGTGATAAATATTCCGAAAGCAATTACAAGAATCCAATTTTTGAGAAAGAATTTTAGACTTTTTTTATACCAGACATCTCTAGGGTACAAAATTATTTTATTCAGTTTTTGTCTGAATGAGCTATCATGGAATCCTGTTCTCAATGCCTTAGAATGAGCTAAGTGAGAAGGCAAAATAAATGTCGCTTCTAATAAAGAAAACACTATTGTAATTATAACAACAAATGCCATATCCCGCATATTTTTCCCTTGGCTCCCCGCCAAGAAAAAGAATGGAAGAAAAGCTACAATTGTAGTTAATATTGAAAAGACAACTGAACTTATTACTTCTTTGACACCTTTTATAGCGGCTATATAGGGTTTAAAACCTTTTTCGTGGAATTGATAAATTGATTCCGATATGACTATTCCGTCGTCAACCAATATTCCTATAACAATAATACAACCGAACAACGATATGACATTGATTGTAACACCTGCTAAATACATTACTAACATCATACCTAAAAAAGCAAATGGTATTCCAAGTGCCACCCAAAAAGCTAATCTGAAATTCAAAAATAAAGCTAATGCCAGAAGAACAAGTAAAGCACCCCACAGACCGTTTCGCAGTAATAAATTAATTCTTTGATTTAATGAAATTGACCTGTCTCGCAGAATTTCCACTTGCAAATTCTGATGATTACGATTATAATCTTTTAAATAGTCTTTAACATTTTGAACAATATCCAAATAATTCTCACCTAAAATCTTGCTCACTGTAATTATTACGGATTTTTTGCCGTTGAGATATGTTCTCCTCGGGTTGTCAGCCCAAGTATTTTTTATGCTTGCAACATCTCTTAATCGAATTACACTTCCGTCAGGAGCAGATTTAATTACTATATCCTCCAAACCCTCGGCATAATATTTCTTATTTTTCAGTCGCAACAAGATTTCTTCTCCTCTTGTTTTAATAGAACCTAAGGACAAATCCAAATTTGATTGTTGCACAGCTCTTGAAACTTGGTCAAAGGTTATATTATAAGTCTTGAGAACATCTTCTTTGATATAAATTGATATTTCCTCAACAGGATAACCCTCAATTGATATTTGTGAAATCCCTTTTAAATTTCTTAAATCATCTTCTATTTTTTGTGCATTTCTTTTCAATGTTTTTAAATCTACTTTACCGTAAAGGGCAAAACTAATCGCAAAATCGACTTTGGGATTTTTGAAAACGACAGCCGGCTCCATTCCCACAGGAAAAGAATTAATACGTCCGACAGCATTTTTTACATCTTGCAAAACATCATCTGTATTGTAATGGTCTTTGACTTCAACTGTTATGCTTGCGGTATTTTCTTTCGACTTAGATGTGAATCTGTCTATACCTTGTATCCCTTTTAAATTTTCTTCTATTTTTTGGACAACTCCTCTTTCTATTTCTTCGGGAGATGAACCCGGGTAAACAACTTGAATTGTTATCATTTGACTATCGAATTCAGGGAAAAATGAAGATTTCAAATTAAAAGCGGCAATTATACCGAATATTAAAATAATCAATTTAATTGCATTGGGCCAAGCCGAATATTTTATAAAAAATTCTCTTAATTTATCCATTTTTTCAAACTTATTATTTTGACATTATTTAATAATTTTTAAATTTTCGCCTAAGACAAAATTTACTAAGGGTTCTGTAACAATCTCCGTTAGAGAGTCAATACCTTTGATATAAACACTATTATCACCAAATAATAAGATATCTATCTTTTTTCTTGCTAATTTCCCATTATCCACATAATAAATTGCCTCGTTGTTTACAATAGCTTTTCTTGGAACAATAAAAGAATTAGGTATAATGTTTCCATTAATAATAGCTTTGAAATACATACCGTCTTTTAAATTACTCCCGGAAACATTTGCATAAACATCAATTGTTTGAGTGCTAGGGTCAATACTTCTGCTAATTCTCGAAATACGACCGGGAATAGATTGATTTAAATTATCAGAAATCAATTCAACTTTATTTCCAATATTAACAAAAAATACATCTTTTTCGCTAAGGGGCAACTCAATTTCAAATTGATTTATACCGGAGAAAGCACCGAGTTTTTGCCCTGCCCTGATTAATGTACCGGAATGAATCATACTTTGAGTTACAACACCGTCAAAAGGTGCCTTTATCTCATATTTAGATAATCTCAGCTCTAAATTTTTGATTGAGTAGTACAGCTTAAAAACATTACGGGCGGCAAGAAAATATTTTTCTTTTGAATCAGTAATCTTTGGTAATGAATTAAGAGATTTTTCTATCTCAAAATTTTCTAAATATCCATTCCATTTATCAAAAGAATTTGAATAATCAGCTTTAATATCAGGCAAAATAGAAGTTAATACATTCAAAAAGTCACTTTTTTGAGCATAAAGACTTAATCTGGCTTCTCTATCGTCAATTTCAAGTAAATTATCGCCCGAATGAAAATAATTCCCTACCTTAAATTCATTTGATTGTTTTAACACAATACCGTTGACTTCGGAAAATACATCAATCGAATTAACTGGTTTTAACTGCCCGAAAGCAATAATTTTAGATTGATTATTTTTATAATGGACAACGTCAGTATGAACATATTTCTCTGCTTTTAAAGTAATCTCCGGTTTCGGTTTTTCTTTCATACCTGAAAATACTTTAAATATCAAAAAGCCTATTGCAATTATTCCGATTGCAACAAACACTACAATTAATTTATTTTTCATAATACAACTTTTATTTATTAAACATTATTTTCTATTATATTTTCATCAATCATTAAAGTTATTTATCATTTTATTCATCAGAGCAAAAGACATTTCGGTTTCTTCTTTGGTAAAACCATTCAAAGCTTTTTTATTAATTCTCTCGGCAATAGGAGTCAAAACACTTTCGGCTATTTTCCCGTCATCAGTAAGATAAATCAAATTGTTACGTCTGTCTTTATCATCTCTGACTCTGACAATCAATTTCTTTTTCTCAACTCCGTCGATTAATCGGGTAATAGTTGTTTTTTCTTTAAAAATAATCTGCGAAATGTCATGCTGGGAAATACCGTCTTTCATTTTCAAAATATGCAATAGCACCCATTGTTCAAGGGTCAAATTATAGCCGGCATTTAAGAATTCTTTTTGAATATTATATTTTAGAATCCTATAAGCTCTGCCAATCATAGTACCAATAGCGGCGTTCTTCATTTTCCTCATTTTTTCTTTCCTTTTTATTAGTTGCATCAACAACAGTTGCATATACAACTACTAAACTAAAAAAATATTGCAATAAAAAAAAGAATTTCTTATAATAATACTGAATATTTTTTAAATTAGTAATAATGGCATTTATTATACCAAGTGCGGTTTTATCAATACTTCCTCCGGAAGAAATAAATTTTACATCTTTCTTGTTATATCAGCTATTGGGCAAGAATA
>CAZVPQ010000025.1:0-12336 GCA_964628675.1 uncultured Hyphomicrobiales bacterium
TTTAGTTCTTCGATTTTTTAATATTTATAATTATATTCATTGTTTTCGATAGTTTCGATTTTGCGCTCTCCATTTTTGCCACTTTCGTCGAACATTACTATTTTTCTTACTTTCTTTTCGTAGTAAATCAACATAGTCGAAGGTTCAATAATTCTTTCCCCATAACCATTTATTTCGATTTTTGTACTTAGATCTGAATTAATTTTATTATCAAAAACATCTTTGATTTCGTCTTTTGAATATCCCATAAAATCAGCTAAACTATCAGGAACTGAAGAATTAATAAATTTAATTTTCACACATTTTTTGCCCGAATAAGTAAGTGTATCAACAATCTTAACGATTGAAAAAAATGTTAAAGTTTCACCATTAGGTAATGGGAATTTGCCCTGCCCCGAAAACATATCGCCAATAATGACACGTTGACCAATAAAATCAGATATACGTGCATTCCATTCGGCTTTTGTTTTATTCACCATAATGTCAGGATTAGCTACAAGTTGCAAAGCTTCTGCCACTTCGGAGGACATTCCCTTTTTTGCTTTTTCGATAATATTTTCATAGCCATAAACATTAATCAATCTTCCATTTAAATCCAAATCCCCTGAAACACTAATACTTGACAAAAAACTGAAAATAGGATTTATAAATTGCTTGCCATCTCTTTTGGAATTCATTGTTATAGGGGTTTCTTTTAGATAATAACCGGATTTCTTTTTTAAAATCGTAAATAAAGTTTTTACTTGAACTTCATCTTTCTTTGTGATTTTCCCATTAGTTTTCGTTGTTTTTGTTGTTGTCAATGTCTGGATATATGAAATACTATCCGGTGGATTAAAATTAAAATCAATAGTTTCAGCTGCTAATAAATTTGAAATTAAGTTTAATATTGCAAAAATTAAATATTTTTTCATTTCTTACCGAAAATAATTATACATTCTATAAAATAATTTTATTAACTTAATGAAAAAACGATAAAATAATGTTTAGATTTTGATTTTTTTTCATATTTTGAATAAGTTATGAAATAATAGTGGAGACAATAATGACAAAATCAATAATTTTCTTAACAATACTAATGTTTTCTTTATCAATACTATTTGCGCAACAAGAACCTATAAAAGCAATTACAGTTGGCAATAATATTGAATTATATTCTTCACCGGATATTAAGTCAAAGATTATCAGCAGATATGAAAAAGATGTAGAAGTTTATATTTTACGTTCGTATCAAGATTGGTACAAAATAAAGGCAAATGAGAAAACGGGTTGGACTCAAAAAGTAAATATAATAATTCCTATTTCAAAAGATTTAAAAATTTATAACGGCACACCTCCGCAATTGATTGATAAAAAGGATAAAACCAATAATAAGAAAATCGCAAAACCAATAAAGCATTTTGAACAAAATCACGCAAGAGATATAGAGCAATCCATACATTATATTGATTTTACGAAGAAAATGAGAGAAACGCAGTGGGGGATTGTTTTTGGTGTTAATTTTACTCAATATTCATCATCGGAAAAATCTATTTTTGAATCTAATCTTAGTCATTATTTTGCGGGAATTAATTTACTATATAATGCAAATCCATATATTACATTTAATTCAGGTCTATTTTATTCTATTAAAGGTATTGAGTTTGATTATAATGCCGATATTATCGATTTCAATATTAGATATTTGGAAATACCTTTATCGTTAAAATATAGTTTTTCCGGTATTCAAAATAGTTCGTTTTTTATGAGATTTGGTCCATATTTAGATTTTTATCTAAATAATTCACTTGATAATACCAATGAATTTTTAAGTAAAAATTTAACAACAATGGATATGGGTTTGCAATATTGTTTCGGCTATCAATTAGCTTTGAATCCAAATAGTAAATTATTTATCGAAGCAAGTTATTTGGTAGGGACTAATTCTGTTTTCCAAGAAAAAATCCACGAGAAAATATACAATTATAATTTTAATCTCAATATAGGTTTGATTTTTTAATTGGATTATTTAAAGTATTAATAAAATAGTTTGCCCCGAACTTAATCGGAGCAAACTTCAAAAGATTAAAAAGCAAAAGTCATTCCTACGTTGAAACCATCATACATCAATGGTTCAGTTGTATTAAAGGGCCAACTCATTTTTGATTTCCTAAGCTCATAAAAGCCATAGGAGTAAGCATTATGCAAGATAAAATAAGCCACCGGTCCAAATGTAGGTGATGCTTCGTTAATTTTATCTGCGAACCAATCAACCAACCAATCCCCACCTCTTTCAATAGTTCCACTGCCTAACCAATACCAAAATAAATGCCGTGGCAAGATAATCCCTCTTTGATATGAAAGATTAATAGCGAATGGTTCGTAAATCTGAAATTTAACTCCGCCTTCAAAATAATCTCCAAATCTGAATGCATCTCCGAAATTATCCATCTTGTATTTTTCTACATTAATAACCGAAGTATCCATAAATCTTGTTTTAGTCCAAGTCCATGCATCTGTTTGATATAAAACAATATTTGTCTTTTCTCCGATTTTATATCCATGCCCGTCGGACCAAGCGAAACCAAAACGCCAAGAATCTGTATTGAATTCAGATGATGTTTCATTTTCTTTTGTTTTCCAATTAGAAGAATAACTCCCGATAAAGAAATAATTGAAATCATAATTAAATAACGATTTATCATTATCATTTTTCTTGTAACTAGTAAATCCTAAGCGTACCTCAGCCATATCAATTGGGACAAAATCAGAGACAAAGCTTTTTATAGTCGGTGTACCAAAACCATATACTAATTCAATTGTCGGATTATTAAAGCCGAGTTCATCATTAAGACTGAATTTAACCTCATCATCTGATGTAAAAACAGTATCAACGCTAATTTCTTCATTTATCTGCGATTCATCAGCAATAAGATTTGATACTTGACTAATAGCAAAAAACATCAATAAAATTATTGTAAATTTTAAATACTTCATATAACCTCAAAATAATTTTTTAATAAATCTTTTTTTATAGTACGAATAAATGAGAGAATTAGTTACAGAAAAATTGGAATAAGCTTAAAAAGCGTAACCCAAACCGAAATGAATATGATAATAAGATAAAAAATTAGAGCGTAAAAATACAAATTTATTTAAATTGTCTTTTGGTGTCGGGTCATAAATAGGAATTGAGTAATCAACCCTAAAAGGTCCAACAGGTGTCATAATCCCTATTCCTAATCCTGCGGAAACGGCAACGCCTGATAAATAGTCTTGCAAAGTCATATTGTTATAATAAATATCATCATTGTATGCTATCCAATGAAAAGTGTTACCCCAATCAATAAATCCTGTCATAACGCCCATACTTATAGCATCGGCAACAATATCGCTCGTCCAATTAGGTCTGCCAAATCGCCAACGAAATTCAAAAGAACCCTCGGCAATCATTCTGCTGCCAATAAAATCTTTTGCAAAATCCAATGCATATTGAGAATTACCATTACGCATTGCTACTGTATTATACCTTAACCTGCGAGATTCCCAACCTCTTACGCTATTAGCACCTCCTGCAAAGAACTGTTTGTCAATCGGTATATAAGAATTGTCTCTATCCCACCAATAAATATATCCAATTTTAGCTTTTAAAGCAAACACAGTACTTTTATTTAAACTCTTAAAATAATTATATGAAAATTGAGGTCTCAAAAATTTTGCAATTCCTAATCCAAACCAAGAATCATAAGAGAAATTTGCATAATAACCCTTAGTGGGACTAAACAAATTATCACGAGTATCGCCGGTAATTGAAAAACCGAAAATCAAAGCAGTCGGTTTATAAGAATTACTCGAAACCGAGTAAAAATCGTTTAGTGTTTGATAAATTTTAAAAGTTTCCTTGATTTGAGTCCTTTCGGCATCGCTGATATTAGTGTCTGCGACAGCAGAATTAATAGCATCATAATAATTTACAGGGCGTTGCCATTCCAATAAAAAATCAAAGGACATTTTATTGAAAAAAGTCCATTTATAAAGTTCAGTAGGAAATCTTAATTGAATTGAAAAAGTCTTAAATTGCATATATGAATTTATTTTGGAATAAGAATATAATGGGTGGATAGCTAAACCAACTTTTGCTTTATTAATTGCCCATAATAATGGTTGTGCATAGTTGAAACCAAATTGATATTCCCATTCACTTTTAATATTAGGGTCGCTGGAAAAAAGTCGGCTAATATTTTGAGATTCAATTCTTGTAAAAATATTGAATGATTGAGCCGCACCGAAAACATTACGATGTTGGTAAGAGGCTTCAATTCCCGCGTTATTATAAGCATCAAAAGTAGTTTTGTTAATAAATAATCCTGCTCCCCATTCTTTTAATTTTCTATATTTTGTAAAAATTTGCAAAGGCAAAAGCGTATCATTTTTTCCCATCAATTCTTTATTTGGGCTAATATTTACTAATTCAAAAATACCTAAACTTTGCAAATTATTCCGGGAGCGGTCAACTTCACGCTTACTATACCATTGACCTTCTTTAAAAGTCAACTGTGCATATTTCGTATTTTTTGAAACTTGTTTTTGATTCGATACATTATCTATAAAGACGATGTTAGAAATTTTCTGCCTCTTTCCGGTTTCAAATAAAATCGTTATACTGTCTTTTTTGGCAACTGTATCTTTAGAAACAATCGGTGTGATAAGTTTAGAATAATAATACCCGTTGTTTCTTAAAACATTTTGAATTAAAGTTATCTCATTAACAATTTGGTCTTCATTGAAGTAATCACCTGTTTTGACATTAGTAAGTTTATGAATTTTATTTTTTAATTTGTTGTCAATTGAATCAAGTCCATAAATATTTATTTTCCCAATTGAATATTGAGATTGCTCGTTAATATAATAAGTCAGAACATTTTTATGTAAATCCAAATCAGGCATAAAAGAATAAAAAACTTTTGTATCGTGGAAACCATTTTGATTGTAAAAATTCAAAATTGTATTCATATCGGATTCAGCACGGGCTTCTTTAAAATATTGTATTTCGTTTGACCATTGATACAAAGCATTTTTTAAGCTAACCATCAGACCCTTAGGCAGATAGCTTTTGTTCATTTTCATATTCCTGAGTTCTGAATAGTAATAATTTATTACTTTGTGAAAAGTATTTTTGCGAGTAGGTCGAGAAGAAATAATATTATATAATTGGTTATAGCTGAAAACATTATTTCCTTCGAACTTGATTAATTCTATTTCGTATAAATTCCTATCGCTTTTCGACGGGAATAAATGTTCAGAGTCAATATAATTACTTTCTATTGCCTTTTTGAGAGGTAAAGAAAACAATATAACGTTAGAACAGAGCAAAAATAATATCATTATATAATATTTCAGCTTTTAATCCCTTATCATTTTTTTTGTTAATTTCATTAATAACAAAAATATAAATAGTATGCACTATAACCAAAATATGTTTACAGTTTGCGTTAATTAGAGAAAGATAATGTTTATGAAAATAGGATTTAAAAAAATCAGAATTCTGAAATATCAGAAAATTAAATTTAAGTCAATTGCTATGCTGAATACAATATAGCTTTTTTCAATTAAGAATTTCAAATTATAAATAAGAAAATATTTTACTATCTCAATTTTTAAACTTCCTAAAGCTTAAACCGCAAAATTTTATTGAGGAAGAAACTTTGCAACTACATCAAGTCTAAATGTATAAATATAGTAAATGTATCCGAAATAAATAACCAAGAGAAATAAACCTTCTAATCGTGAAAGTTCAAGTTTTGACCAAGCCAGAGGCAGAAGAATGATTGATACCAACAACATAACTCCAATATCAACAGTATTGAATGCATCAGCTCCAACTAACATAATTGGACGAATTAGAGCGGCGATGCCTAATACAGCAAGGATATTAAAAATATTAGAACCAATTGCATTGCCAATTGAAATATCTCCTTGATCTTTAATTGCGGCTACTACCGATGTTGCTAATTCAGGAAGACTAGTTCCCAAAGCAACAATCGTTAATCCTATAATAACATCAGAAGCTCCCAGCATTTTAGCAATGTTAATTGCTCCTGATAAAAATAAATTAGCACCGACAACTAAAATAATTAAACCACCGAGTATAAGTAAAAAATCTAACCAAGTTTTTTCTTTTACTTCTCCATATTTTTCTGAATCCTTTTTTTCTTTTTTTGCCATTTTCATAGTAAAGATATTATAAGCAATAATACCTATTACCAATATAGCACCATCAAATCGGCTGATACTATTATCTAAAACAAGTACAATTAATAAAACAGTAACGCCTATCATAATTAAAATATCTGTCTTTATCACTTTGAGATTGACCTTGATAGGTCTAATCAGAGCCGCAACACCAAGTATTAAAGCAATATTGCAAATATTTGAGCCTACCACATTGCCGAAAGCAAGAGCGGCATTGCCTCTCAATGCGGCAGAAATGCTTACGACAAGCTCCGGGCTACTTGTTCCAAAAGAAACTATTGTTAATCCGACAACTAATGGCGTTATCCCTTTTTTAATTGCAACCGAAGAACTACCCTTGACTAATCCTTCTGCTCCAAAATAAAGGAATAATGACCCTCCGACCAAACCCAACAAAGCCATTAATATTTGTCCTACTGAATCCATATTATAATAATCAATCTTTCAAAACTTGCAATTTTATTAAATTAGAAATTCAAAAAAAATAAATTTACGTTAAATAAATATTTACTGCAAATCTTTTCATTTTTTTCTAATTATTTTTTCTTCTCCCCTAAGTAAAAATACTTAGAACAATAACAACAGCAAATACAATATAAAGCCAAAATATTTGATTCCAAATTCTGTTTTTATATAATTTAAACAAATACTTTTGAATAATAATCGAAACAAAACAACAATTCTTACGTTATATAATAACATTTTATATTCTTTAAATTAATGAATGAAATTAAGGATAATGATTTAATGATATTAATGATAGATACAAAAATATATTCAAAATTTATAACTCTTGGATTGCTTTTGCTATTCATATTACAAAATTCAAGTATAGCTAAAAATAATACCGGAGAAGCCACATTAGACGGGTTTGTCCGCGATATTAAAAATAGCGAAACATTGATTGGCGCTGTGATATACTTGCCTGAAATTAAAAAAGGAGCCTATTCGAATCGAAGTGGCTTTTATTCAATTTCAAATATCCCATTTGGTAAATACAAAGTTCAAGTTTCATATTTAGGATATAAAAAGGAAACTTTTGAAATAAATTTTAAAAGTAATAAATCAATTCGTCGAGATTTTGACATAACTCCTATTGATGTAACTACAGAAGATGTTGTGATTACAGCAGAAAAAGAAATTGAGAAAAGGCAAATTACCGTTAGCAAAGTGAATATCCCTATTAAGCAAATCAAAAGTATTAGAATTGGTGGTGAATCCGATGTATTTAGAACATTACAATTATTGCCCGGAGTTTTGACCTCGTCGCAAGTATCAAGCGGATTATACATTAGAGGTGGTTCCCCTGATCAAAATTTAGTTTTGCTTGATGGTTCGACAGTTTATAATCCAACTCATTTATTCGGATTTGTATCTTCATTTAATTCTGACGCAATAAAAGACGTTGAATTAATCAAAGGAGCATATCCTGCCGAATACGGCAGCAGACTTTCTTCAGTATTGTTAATAACACAAAAAGACGGTAATAGAAATAATTTTGAAGGAACAGCAAATTTAGGATTGATTTCTTCCAAATTATCTTTGAATGGACCAATTGCTAATGGTTCGTGGTTCATCGGAGGCAGAAGAACTTATTTAGATTTGTTAAAACCTTTTATTGATACTGACCCTCAAAATCCAATTCCTGATTTGGGTTTTTACGATATTAATGCGAAAATTACTCAATACATCGGTAAAGATGACATTTTTTCATTAAGTGGTTTTTTGAGCCATGATAATTTTGATATTAATGCTTCCGGTATTGAAATGAATATGTATATGGGTAATAGAACAGCATCTCTTGTTTGGAAACATATATTTGGTAGCACTCTTTTCTCTTCTTTTAATTTAACGAGTAGTTTTTATGAAAGTGGATTCGACCAAGATGTCTCAGGTTTTAAAATTTATTCCGACAACTCAATAACCGATTATACACTAAAAGGGAAATTGGAATGGTTCACATCTGATAAGTTAACCTTCAAAACAGGATTTGAGATTACCAATTATATATTTTCTTATGTCCAAAATTTTACCGGTGAAGGCAAAGCAAGTGAAACTCAGAAAAATGAAGGTGGGAATATAAATATTTTGGCTCCTGATTGGAATTATAGTCTTTTTGCTCAAGCAAATTACCAACTCAATGATATTATGTCATTTCAAGCAGGATTACGCTCTTATTATTGGGACAAAAGCGACCATAAATTGTTAGATCCGAGATTGAGTTTTAGATATCAAGTCAATGAAGATATAGCTGTAAAAGCTTCGTGGGGGATATTTCATCAGTATTTGCGTTTGGCAAGTCTTCAGAATTTTACATTTTTTGACACTTGGATGCCTACCGATAATACTGTTGAACCAAGCAAAGCTAATCATTATATTTTGAGTTTGGAGACAAAACCATTTAAAAATTATGATTTAAATTTTGATGTATATTATAAATCTCTTAATAATATTAGTGAATTAAATATGAATCAAATCCAAGGCACTCATGTAGGCGATTTCTTCTTTAATGGTATCGGTGAAGCTTATGGACTTGAAGTATTTTTACAGAAAAAAGTCGGGAAATTTACTGGTTGGATTGGATATGCATTCGGATTTGTCAATGTGCAATTCGATAGCATTAATAGCGGCAATTGGTTTCACCCTAAATATGATAGAAGAAATGATTTCAAATTCGTTTTGCAATACAAATTGAATAATACTTGGGATTTCGGTGCGAATTTTGTTTTTCAAACAGGGCAACCTTATACTCAGGCAACTTCGAGGTTCCAGCTATATTTACCGGGTATGACTTATGGCAGAGGGCAAGTTTATAATGGAGACAGATATAATCTTAGATTGCCTCCGACCCACCAATTAAATATTTCTGCAAGCTATCATTACAAAATGTTTGATTTGCCTACGAGTTTAATGTTAGATATTTACAATGTTTATAATCGAAGAGATATTCTTTTTAGAAATTATAATGTATCTGATAAAGATGCTAAAGTTCAAGACATCAAACTATTGCCAATAATTCCATCTGTTTCTTTGGAAGTGAAATTTTAATCAAGGATAATTATGAAAATAGATAATCTGAAATACATAGTTTTAGTTTTATTAATAATAATCTTATCATCTTGCGGAGATGATGCTCCAATGGATTATATCCCTAGGAATTTCGTTGAGGCTTATTTATTTGTTGATCAACCCATAAAAGAGATTAAAGTTTTACGTTCGCAACCATTGAATAAAGAGTTTATTTATGAAGATTCATTTATCAAAGATGCCAATGTCAAGATTATTTTAGGTAGCGATACATTACAACTAAATTATAATTTAGATGATAAGAACGGATATTTTTATCCCGATACAAGTCTAAAAGTTCTATCGGATACTACGTATTATTTAGAAGTGTATCTAAAAGACGGGACATTTATGCACGCAAAAACGCATACACCAAAACGGTTTGAATGGATAAAAAAACCTTTTGCAGAAATCTATTATCCGAAAGACACTTTAAATCTTCCCGTAGTAGATTCTTTGCGTATAAGTTGGACTAAAATTCCCGATGTTAATTTCTTTCTCCTTAGTGTCGATAATTTAGACACGCTGAATTATGGCAAATACTTAAATCCGCCAACTGATGAAAAGAATAGAAGAGCCCCGTCATTCCTAACAAGAAATGACAAATTGTATAGGGAAACTTCTGTCTGGAATTTTATTGCTAATAATGAAACCCCAACAGTTTGGTTTTCGTTTAGATGGTTTGGCAAGCACAGAGTAAGTATTTTTGCTCCTGACTATAATTTTTTACGATGGTTTTTACAATCCTTCAATCCTAATTATTCCCCTATATTAAGTAATATTGAAGGTGGCAACGGAGTATTTGGCTCCGCATCTGTAATTAGTAGTGATTTTTTCTTGTATAAAAACCAGCCATAGTACAATAATTTTGATAAGAAAATAAAAATAAGTATTTTGCTTTAATAATAAATTTTAATAACTAAACTTAGGAAAAAAAATGAAAATGATGATATGGTTAATAGTCGCTATTTTGGCAATAGGTTCTTTTGCCTGCCAAGAAGAAAACAAGATTAGAAGTAATAAGGAATACAAGGAAATGGATGTCTTTTCTATGAAAAAACCTGACAAATTAATTGATAGGTTTAGCTATATTGTTGGTTCTACAATGGGCTCAAATCTAAAAAGAGATTCAGTGAACGATATTAATTTCGATTACTTGATTGCAGGTATTAAAACTGCTTTAGACGGCAAAGTTCCTTTATTATCAAAAAGAGAGATGGATTCTACAATGGCAGAAATGCAAATAATTTTGCAAGCAAGACAAAAAAGAAAAAAACAAACTGAATCAAGAATTAAAGAAAATAACAAAAAAGAAGCTTATGAATTTTTGGCAGAAAACAAGAAAAATCCGGGAGTAGTTGTTTTACCCGATGGATTGCAATATAAAATTGTGAAAAAAGGGTCGGGTCCATCACCAAAATTAAATGAATTTGTTAAAATGAATGTAATTGGGAAAGTTCTCAATGGAGAAGAGTTTGATAATACATATAAGAGAAAACAACCTATCGAACTTCAACTTATTAATGGGATATTGGCTTGTTGGTATGAAACATTGCCAAAAATGAAAATTGGTTCAAAATGGATCATTTATTCTCCTCCTGAGTTAGCATTCAAAGATATGGATAATGCTATGGCTCCACCAAATAAATTAATCATCTTTGAAATTGAATTATTGAGTATCAGCAAAAAACCTTCAAGTAAAGCGGCTTTGCCTCCTAAGCAACCTGAGCACGTAACTGATAGTGTTGTAACTTTTGACCCAAGTAATCCAAAATAGGAGAAATAGGATAATGCCGACCTTTAGCATTGAAAGTAATGGAAGAATTGAAAAAACAGCAGTTTATTATAATGGAGAACAGTTAGGCGGAGTTAAAGAAGTATTTTTAAATTTAGATGAAGAAGGTACTTTTGATGCTTTCATTCAATATGAAGGTAGTGATAAAAACATATACACAAAAAATATTTTTACTGATTATTTTGATAATGTAAAAATTGTCGAGCCTTCATTTAGCGAAGAAGATTCGCAAGCATTACGATTGCTAACTATTGACAGCAATGGAGATATTGAAGATACTGAGGTTGTTATTAATGGCCAGGATGAAGACGGGATTGTTAATTTAATGGTTCATATCAAGCCAAGTAAGAGCAATAGCGGAATTAAATCTTTTTTTTCTTCTAAAAATGTTCCCGAACATTCTCAATTCGTTTCGGAAATTACATTTAGATATGAAGATGATACAATTGAAACTGAAAGCATTTTTTTTTAGTATATGATGTTGGAGTTGATTAATGGATTTGAAGACAAAGAATAACTTGAGCAAGATACTTGGTATTGTTTTTTTAACGATTGCTTTATTCCTTTTAATTTCACCTGATATGGCTTATTCAAGGAGAAGTTTCGGAAGACGTAGTTTTGGAGGACGTTCGAGAAGTCGATTATTCAAATCTCCCAAAAGAACTCGGCGAAATCGTTCTTCATTCGGCAAGAACCGTAGTCGTTCTTCGTTCAAAAAAATGACTCCTTCGCAAAGAGCCGCAAAAAGTTTTGGTGGCAGGAAACTTGGTAATGCAAAACAATATACAGGAAAATATGGAGTACCCAGAAAATCATTCTCAAAATCATTGAATAGAAATGGTGTATCCCGCAATTATGTTTTCCATAGCTATAATGGCTATGGTAGTGGATTGATGACTGGATATTTATTAGGGCGCACACATTGGTTTTGGTCTACACCGTTTCACCCTGCTTTTTATTACTCAAGACCATATTATGTTGATAATCCTGACGGGACTGTCGGTGTTTATCCGCCGACATTTTCGGTTTCAAAATTAATTTTTACAATTTTAATATTCGGAGTAATAATTTATATTTTTATTGTTGTCATAAGAAGTAAAAAAAACAATAGTGGTTCAAGTTCATCATTCGACTAACTGTTTAATTGTTTGTAATTTCCAATACCCTTAATCAGCAATCTGATTAAATGTTTTGCTTCTATCTTTTTTGCTAAAGAATTCTTTAGCAAAAAAGATAGAAGCAAA
>CAZVPQ010000026.1:0-12291 GCA_964628675.1 uncultured Hyphomicrobiales bacterium
AGCAATGGCATATTTCTTTGAAATTCTGAATTTGCAATGTCATTCTGAACGTAGTTTCCGAAACTAGTTCGGAACAGGAAAGTATGTCTTATTTCTGTCTCTCGACTATGCTCGAGATTACTAAAATTAGATTGAGAATATTAAAATAAAATAATTTATCTTTGTAATTGGTATTATGCTATTGATTAAAAAATTATTTTTAGAATGAATAGATATGAATTATTAAAAAGCCTTTTGCAAAAAAGAATTCTTGTTCTTGATGGAGCTATGGGGACAATGATTCAGAGGTATAATTTGTCGGAAGATGATTTTCGGGGACATAGATTTAAAAACCATAGCAAAGATTTAAAAGGGAATAATGATATTTTGGTTCTTACTCAACCGGAAATCATTAGTAATATACATAAAGAATATTTAGATGCCGGCGCTGATATAATAGAAACTAACACTTTTAATGCTAACCCACTTTCGCAGTCGGATTACGGAGCTGAAGATTTAGTTTATGAAATAAATTTTGATGCGGCAAAAATTGCAAAAGAAATCGCTATCGAATATACTAATAAAAATATTAAGAAACCTCGTTTTGTTGCAGGTTCGATAGGTCCTTCAAATGTAACTGCATCAATATCGCCTGATGTTGAAAATCCTGGCTATCGCAAGGTGTATTTTGATGATATTGTCAAAGCCTATGCCGTGCAAATCAACGGTCTCGTCGATGGAGGAGCTGATATTTTATTGATTGAAACTGTGTTTGATACTTTAAATTGCAAAGCTATTTTATATGCGATTTCGGAAATGGAAAGCAAAAAATTTTTAAATTTACCTGTTATTATTTCCGGCACTATCGTTGATTTTAGCGGTAGAACTTTGTCGGGACAAACAACCGAAGCATTTTGGACATCTGTATCACACACAGAAAATTTATTATGCGTTGGATTAAATTGCTCGATGGGTCCTGAACAGATGAGACCTTTCATAAAAGAGCTTTCCGATATTGCTGATACTTATATATCTTTATATCCAAATGCAGGTTTACCAAATGAGTTTGGGGAATATGACGAAAGCCCTACTCAAATGGCTGATGTTTTGGAAGAATATGCTCAATCGGGTTTTCTTAATATTGTGGGTGGCTGTTGCGGAACAACACCCGAACATATTAAACAAATGGCGGAAATCGTTACTCGTTACAAGCCAAGAAAAATTCCTAAAATTGAACCGTATTTACGATTAAGCGGTTTGGAAGCTCTTGTTATCAGACCGGAATCCAATTTTATCAATATTGGAGAAAGAACAAATGTTGCAGGTTCAATAAAATTTAAAAATTTGATTAAAAACGGACAATACGAACAAGCTTTATCGGTAGCTAAACAACAAATTGAAAACGGTGCTTCAATCATTGATATTAATATGGATGATGCAATGATTGATTCCGAAGAAGCTATGACAAATTTTTTGAATTTAATTGCTCCCGAACCTGATATAGCAAAAGTTCCTATTATGATTGATTCGTCAAAATGGTCTGTGATTGAAGCAGGATTGAAATGCTTACAAGGCAAGGGTATTGTCAATTCCATATCTTTGAAAGAAGGCGAAGATATTTTTAAAGAGCATGCAAAAATTATAAAACGCTTTGGTGCCGCTGTTATAGTAATGCTCTTCGATGAAAAAGGTCAAGCAACAAGTTATAAACGAAAGATTGAAGTTGCCGAAAGAGCTTATAAAATTTTAGTTGAGGAAATTGGTTTTAAACCTCAGGATATTATCATTGACCCGAATGTTTTAACAATTGCAACAGGTATGAAGGAGCATAATAATTATGCAGTTGATTTTATTGAAGCAACAAAATGGATTAAACAAAATCTACCCTTAGCAAAAGTTAGCGGTGGTATTTCCAACTTGTCTTTTTCTTTCAGAGGCAACAATAGAGTTAGAAAAGCTATGCACTCTGTTTTTCTTTACCATAGCATAAAAGCCGGTTTGGATATGGGAATTGTAAATGCCGGACAGCTTGAAGTATATGAAGAAATACCTAATGAACTTCTTGAAAGAGTTGAAGACCTTATTTTAAATAAAAGGATTGATGCTACAGACAGATTGCTTGAATATGCAGAAAATTTAAAAAATGATAAATCAAAAGATGTTAAAGTTCAGGAATGGAGACAATGGTCTGTCGAAGAGAGACTCAAACACGCATTGATAAAAGGTATCGTCGAATTTATTGATGAAGACACTGATGAGGCAAGACAAAAATATGATAATCCGATTGATATTATAGATGGACCTTTGATGGCTGGAATGAACTATGTCGGTGAGCTTTTCGGTTCCGGAAAGATGTTTTTGCCACAGGTTGTAAAGTCAGCAAGAGTAATGAAAAAATCCGTAGCCGTGCTTATTCCATATATTGAAGAAAGTTTAAAACAATCCGGTTCCTCTCAACAAAGTGCCGGTAAAATTTTATTGGCAACTGTTAAAGGCGATGTCCACGATATAGGTAAAAATATTGTTTCTGTCGTATTATCTTGCAATAATTACGAAGTCATTGATTTGGGTGTGATGGTTCCTACATCTAAAATCATTGAAGAATCTGAGAAAAACAATGTGGATATTATAGGTTTAAGCGGGTTGATTACACCTTCCTTAGACGAAATGGTTAATGTTGCAAAAGAATTAAATAGAAAAAATATTAAATTACCTTTACTCATCGGTGGCGCTACTACTTCAAAAGTTCATACTGCTGTTAAAATTGACCCTGAATACGATTACGTTGTTGTTCATGTTAATGATGCTTCTAAATCGGTTGGAGTAGTAAATAAGTTGCTTAGAAAAGATATTGCAGATGAATACAAAAATGAAATAAAAACTAATTATGATGAGTTAAGAGAAAAGCATAGCAAATCTCTTAAAGAAAAGAATCTTGTTTCATTGAGCCGAGCAAGAGAAAATAAATTACAGATAGATTGGGATAAAGAAAAGATAATTACACCAAAAAAATTGGGTATAACTCAACTTATTAATTATCCTATTAATGAAATTAGAGGATATATTAATTGGACGGAATTCTTTTTGGCCTGGGAAATAAAAGGGAGATACCCTGCAATTTTTCAACATAAAGAAAAAGGCGAAGAAGCAAAAAAGATTTTTAATGATGCTAATAATTTATTGGATAAAATTGAATCGGAAAATTTACTTCAAGCTAATGCTGTTGTTGGAATTTTCCCTGCAAATTCTATTGGAGATGATATTGAGGTTTATGATATAAGTAGTGATAATACAATCACAACATTTCATACATTAAGACAGCAAAAAAGTAATTTAATAACGCCCAATTATGCATTATCCGATTTTATTGCACCAAAAGAAAGTGGTAAAAGAGATTTTATCGGTGCTTTTGCATTGACAACAGGTTTGGGAATTAATAAAGTTTTAGAGAAATTCAAACAGGAAAATGATGATTATAACGGAATTATGATTAAAATTTTAGCTGATAGATTGGCGGAAGCATTTGCAGAACTTTCGCACAAGAAACTTAGGCAAGAATATTGGGGATACGAAAAAAAATCAACAGATAGTAAAGAGGTATTATTGCAAAATAAATATCAAGGGATTAGACCCGCGCCGGGCTATCCGTCGCAACCCGACCATACTGAAAAAATATCTCTATTTAATTTATTGAAAGCAGAGCAGATAAGTGTTAAATTAACTGAAAGTATGATGATGATACCGGCATCTTCAATTTGTGGCTTATATTTTGCTAATAATAATTCCAAATATTTTCCGTTAGGGAAAATAACCAAAGAGCAGGTTATAGATTATAAGAAACGAAAAGGAATAAGTTTGAAAGAAGCGGAAAAATGGCTTTCAACTGTTCTTAATTATTAATTTGGTAATATAATTTGAGGGATTAAAGGAATATGTCGAAAAGAGATTTATTTACAGAGGAAGAATGGTCAACATTAGAGTTGTCCGTGCCTTGGATTTTCCAAGCAATCGCAGGAGTTGACAACAAAATTGATTTTTTTGAATTAGATGCTATAAATTTTGTTCAATCAAACTCTAACAAATTCAAATGCACTCTGATTAAGGAAATATTATCATCAATGAAATACAACATTGAAGACATTGCTAATGTTTACGCTATTGATCAAAGGGAAATCAAAACTGGATTTGGTGAAATAACCCAAATTCTAAAAAAGAAAATATCTGAAGAAGAAGCATTATTATTTAAAAAATCAGTATTAGCAATAGGTATGTATATTGCCTATGCATCGGGTGATTTACTAAGTTCAAAAATGAGTAATCTTGAATCGCAAACAATATTTGAACTGGCAAAATTCATGAAAATTCAAAGAGCGAAATATCATGAATCCCCAACAGTTGTAGAAATCATGGGAGAATTTTCCAAAAAATAAAAAAAAGCCTCAATTTAAAGGCTTTTTTACCAATATGCCTAATTATTCTAACAAAATACTTAATATTTTGTATAAAATAATTAAAATTTCTAAGCTGTCATTTCTTTAAGCATCGCTTTGTAACCTTTTTTATCTAAGGTTTTCAACGCTCTTGTTGTTAATTTGAGCGTTATCCATTTCTTTTCATCTGCTAACCATATACGTTTCTTCTGCAGATTCGGATAAAATCTGCGTTTTGTTTTATTATGTGCGTGAGAAACGTTATTACCGGTTAAAAATGTTTTCCCAGTTAATTGACAACGTCTTGCCATTTTTATACCTCTTTTTTCATATCAATTACAAGAACTTCAAATTTATTGAATTATTATCATATTTGCAAATAAAACTTTTTATTCTTCTGATTTTTTTTGAGCAGAAATATATTGTTCCAAAGTAAATCTTGTGAAAATATTATGTGTTCCTGTTTGCGGCTCTTTGTTTCCGACACTAATAGTTAATTTTATTTCCGAGGTTGCTAAATAATGAACAGGAATAAATTTTTCTCTGCTAATATCTAATACACCAAAACCTGTAACAATGCTCGAAATTCTAATAGTATCTTTTTTTGATAAAAGTTTATAACTCCCTTGTCCTGTTTTTATGTATTCCATTCTGTTACAATGCTCGTCCAAAGTATCAATTTGGCCAACAGCTCTAAAAAGAGAAGATTGTTTAATCAATGGAGTAGGCATACCGTTTTCTACTAATTCGTCGAGACTTTCAGCCATCCAAGTTTTCCCTTTTTGTTTGCAATGCTTTTGAAACGGAAAAATAAGAAATGGTTGGAATGCACCACCGGGAGCAAGTGCGGCAGTCATTGTATCTTGATAACCCGCTTTGTATCTATTTCCTAAAGAATCAATTACAAACCACACTTTTCTATTAATCCAAGGTGTATTTTTTCTTTCAACTTTTTTTATAGCACCTTTTGATTCATAAGAAAGGAATTGAATTAAAACTTGTGATAAATAAAATTTATTATCAACCACAGAATCACATACGATTCTTATTCGTTCAAATCTATTTTTAAGCAAGGGTTTATCACCTTCAATTGTTATACTGTCATAAGACATAACATGATAATATAGAGTATCTCCCGGATTGAAATTTAATTTATAACATAATGTATCTTTGACTATTGCCAAAGAATCACTTTTATTTGCGATAGTATCCTTAACAGATTGCTGAGCGTAAATCTCTGAAAAGCTCAACATAGTTAGAGTGAAAATAATAATTTTTATAACTTTCATAATATCTTTAATTTTAATTAATCATTAAATAACAAGAAAAACAAAAGCAAAAATAGTAAATAATTTACTTATGGTTTATTATATTCTTGATTTTAATGATATATTATATAAATAAAATATATTATCTTTGTAGTTCATATTATGGATAAAATAAAATTAAAATGAGAGCAATTATTCCCGTTGCGGGTGTTGGAACAAGGTTGAGACCTCATACATATACTTTACCTAAAGTATTGTTGAATGTCGCAGGCAAACCGATTATAGCTCATATAATGGATGCGATAATAGAGCAAGGAATTACAAAAGCTACTATTGTTACCGGATATATGAGAAAGTTGGTGGAAAGCTATATACGTGATAGATATGATATTGATGTTTCTTTTGTTTCACAAAGAGAATCTTTGGGATTGGGTCATGCTATATGGGTAGCCAGCCAAACTTTTGATAATGAGCCTTTGATGATAATTTTAGGTGACACTGTTTTTGATGTGGATTTACAATTAGCACAACAAAGTACTTTTTCCTCAATTGGTGTTAAAAAAGTTAAAGACCCGCGAAGATTTGGTGTTGTCATTAAAAATGAACAAGGAATAATTACTAAATTCGTCGAAAAACCAACAGAATTTGTTTCCGACGAAGCTATTGTGGGTTTGTATTACATAGCTAACCCACAATTATTACGTCAAAGTTTAAACGAATTGATTAGCAAAAATATTCAAACAAGCGGAGAATTTCAATTAACCGATGCTTTACAATTAATGCTTGAAAAAAATGAGAAATTCTCATCTTTCCGAGTTGATGGTTGGTTCGATTGTGGAAAACCGGAAACATTATTATCCACAAATAGACATTTGTTAGATAAATTAAAGCAAGAGCAAGCACCAGATGGGACAGTAATAATTCCCCCTGTGTATATTGCCCCCGATGCTAAAATTAAGAAGTCAGTAATAGGACCTTATACAACTATTGCAACCGGTGTTACAGTTGAAGACAGTATAATACGCGATTCAATTATCAGTGATGGCGCAAAAGTTTCTTCATCGCTTTTGGAGGAATCAATAATTGGAAACAATGCTTATGTTAGAGGCAATTTTAATAGATTGAATGTTGGCAATTCAAGTGAAATAAATTATAAATAAAGAAGTTAAAATAATTATTATTGTTTTTTATGAAGGATTAATATAGAATGAATGATACAAATAAATATTTATTTACTTCCGAGTCTGTTTCAGAAGGTCATCCCGATAAGGTATGCGATCAAGTTTCCGATGCAGTTCTTGATGCAATGTTAAAAGATGATCCCGATAGTCGTGTTGCCGTTGAATGTTTTGCTTCAACAGGAATGATTGTGGTCGGCGGAGAAGTAAGAACAAACACTTATTGCAATTTACAAGAGGTTGCGAGACAAGTTATAAGAGATATTGGATATACAAAAGGTGAATATAGATTTGAAGCTGATTCTATCAGTGTTTTAAATGTTATCAATAGCCAATCATCAGATATTGCTATGGGTGTTGATACAGGTGGCGCGGGGGATCAGGGTATGATGTTCGGTTATGCAAATAGTGAAACCCCTGAATTAATGCCCGCTCCAATAATGTTTTCTCATAAATTGATGATGAAGCTTGCTGAAATCAGAAAGACTAACATTGAACTTATGCCCTATTTAAGACCTGATGCAAAATCACAGGTAACTCTCGAATATGATAATCAAGGTAATATTTTAAGATGTGATACCGTTGTTATTTCCCAACAGCACGACCCTATTAACGACCAAAAGAGAATTGCAGATGATATTATTAATAATGTAATTAAGAAAGTTATCCCTGAGAATTTATTGGACGAGAATACGAAATTTCATATTAACCCAACGGGAAATTTTGTGATTGGCGGACCGCACGGAGATACGGGATTAACCGGTAGAAAAATCATTGTTGATACTTATGGTGGCAAAGCGCCTCACGGTGGCGGAGCTTTTTCAGGGAAAGACCCTACGAAAGTTGATAGGTCTGCGGCTTATGCGGCTCGTCATATAGCTAAAAATATTGTTGCTTCCGGTTTGGCAAAAGAATGCACTTTGCAATTATCTTATGCTATCGGCATTGACGAACCCGTATCTATTTTCGTTGATACTCATAACTCATCTGAAATCGAAAGTATGGTTATTGCTGATTTTATTAAGAAAAATATTGATTTGACTCCCAAAGGGATAATTGAACGACTTAACCTTAAACGACCTATTTATAGACAAACAGCGGCTTATGGTCATTTTGGCAAAGCCAATTTGCCTTGGGAACAATTAGATTTGATTGAATTATTTAAAAAAATATAAATTTATTATTAACAAAATAAAGGAATTTTATTATGGCTGATTATCCTGCAAAAAAAAGTCAGGGTCATTTTGACGAAGAACCGGGTAAATACTGCGTAAGAGATATGTCTCTTGCCAAAGACGGGAAATTGCTTATTGATTGGGCAGAATCTCGTATGCCCGTTTTGATGGCATTAAGAGAAAAATATAAAGAAACAAAACCCTTCAAAGGTTATAAAATCTCCGGTTGTTTGCACGTTACCAAAGAAACTGCAGTTTTAGTTAAAACATTCGCAGAAGCCGGTGCTGAAATTTCTTGGTCCGGTTGCAATCCATTATCAACTAATGATGCTGTTGCCGCCGCTTTGGCAAAAGAAGGACATTCTATCTATGCTTGGTATGATAACGGTGAAGATTTTTACTGGTGCATTGAAAGAACAATTGATAATCCACCGCATTTAACATTAGATGACGGTTGCGATTTAATCAATACAATGCACGAAAGCCATGAAGAAACCGCTAAAACTTTTGTTTTAGGTGGTACGGAAGAAACAACAACAGGTATTCAAAGGCTAAGAGCAAGAGCTGAAGCCGGCAAATTATATTATCCCGTTTATGCTGTAAATGATACTGAAACAAAATGGGACTTTGATAATGTTTACGGTACGGGACAATCTACTTTGGACGGTATTATGAGAGCAACTTCAATTCTCCTTGCAGGAAAAAATGTTGTTGTAGCAGGCCATGGGCATTGCGGCTCCGGAGTTTCCAAAAGAGCAAAGGGTATGGGTTCAAATACTATCATCACAGAAGTTAAAGCAACCGCCGCATTAAAAGCTTCATTAGAAGGACACGAAGTAATGACTATGGCTCAAGCTTCTAAAGTTGGAGATGTTTTTGTTACAGCTACGGGCGTTAAAGATATTATTCGCGGTGAGCATTTTATTAATATGAAAGATGGTGCTATTGTGTGCAATACGGGTCATTATGATGCTGAAATCAATATTCCGGAATTAGAGGAACTTTCTGTTTCCAAGAGAACAATCAGACCTAATTGCGAAGAATATACTTTGAAAAACGGTAATAGAATATTTTTACTTGCAAAAGGTAGATTAATTAATCTTTCTGCGGCTGAAGGGCATCCTTCGGAAGTAATGGATATGTCATTTGCAAATCAATTTATGTCTCATCTTCGTTTGGTTGAAGCACATAAAAAAGGAACAAAATTACCGAATGAAGTTTTAGATTTACCGGTTGAGCAAGACGAATTTATTGGAAAAACTAAGCTCGCAAAAATGGGTATGGAAATTGACGAGCTGACAGAAGAACAAATAGAATATATCAAAGATTATAATGCAGGCACTTGATTTATCTGCAAATCTTTTAAAATAAAAAAGGCAAGATAAAATTCTTGCCTTTTTTTTGAAGTTTTATGTATATTGTTATTATGGGACAAGACAATAGGAAAATGAATTTAATTGCTATCATACCGGCGCGTATGGCATCGACCAGACTGCCCGGCAAACCATTGCTTGATATTATAGGTAAACCTCTAATCCAACGGGTTTGGGAAGCGGCGTCGCTGTCCAAATTACTTAATAGGATTATTGTTGCTACTGATAATGATGATATATTTAATACTTGTAAAAAATTCGGTGCCGAAGTAGTTATGACGTCGTCAGACTTGCCAAGCGGAACCGATAGAATAATGTTCGCTTATGAAAGAATAAATGAAAATGCAGATATTGTTGTCAATATCCAAGGCGATGAACCTCTTCTTAATGGTAAAATTATTGATAATCTTTTAGAAAAATTCATTAACTCTTCTGCTGACGTTGGGACTTTGATAAAAAAAATAGACAATGTTAATGAACTTTTTAATCCATCTGTTGTAAAAGCTGAATTAAAAGAAAATATGATAGCAAATAATTTTTCCAGACTGCCAATTCCGGTGCAAGAAAATGTTCCAAAAGAAAAATGGCTCGATAATTTCGATTATTGGCAACATATTGGTGTCTATGCGTACAGAATTGAAGCTCTAAAGAAATTTGTTTCTCTTCAGATGTCCGAATCCGAAAAAAAAGAGAAGCTCGAACAATTACGATTGATGGATATAGGATATAAATATTTATGTGTTGAAACCGATAAGGAATTAATCGGAGTTGACACTCCTGAAGATTTGGAGAAAGTTAGAAAATATTTCAGTCGGAAAGTAATATAAACCTCATTATTTTTTAAGTTTGAAAGTATGAAAAGAATAATTTATATATTAATAATTGTTGTTTTATTTTTATCAATAGGTAAGGTTATGGCTAATCACAATGGATTTGATGATTTTAACATAAAGATTGTTTATGACAATACGGCGTTGAAAGGATTTAAAAGCGACTGGGGATTTTCTTGTTTAATTTCAGATACAATTTTATTTGATGTTGGAGAAGAGTATAAAATATTTAATTATAATGCGAATAAATTGCATATTGACTTTTCTAAAATCAAAATAATTATTCTTTCTCACAAACACAAAGACCATATTGGTAGCTTGAAAGAACTGCTCAAACATACAAACAATGTAGAAAGTATTTATTGCCTCTCTGATACAAAAAGCAGAATAAAAACGTATGTGAATAAATCAAAAATAAAAATTATTTCGATTAATAATTTTGAAGAAATTACAGACAATATTTTTTCAACAGGGAAAATGAATGCAAAATACAAAGGATATAAATTACTCGAACAGTCATTAATTATTCAAAATGGTAATAAAATTGGCATTGTTACAGGTTGTGCCCACCCCGGCATTTTGGACATTATCAAAAAAGTCAAGCAAGAAATGAAAACAGATTCAATTGAATTTGTTTTAGGGGGCTTTCATTTGTTCAGGAAAACAGATAAAGAAATAAAAGAAATCGCAAAAGAGATAAAGAATTTAAATGTTAAAAAAGCCGCACCTTGCCATTGCAGTGGAGATAAAGCAAAAATTATTTTTAAAGAAATATTTAAAGTAAATTATATTGACACGCACGCAGGAACTATGTTTGACGAAAAACAACTTTTTGGAAAATAAACAATCGTATGCAACAGGGTAAACAGGAAAACAAATTTCAGGCAAAAACAGTTAGTATAGTTGCTCTTAGCCATTTTACTCACGATATTTATACGGCATTTTTAGCTCCGCTATTGCCATTGCTGATTGAGAGGTTGCAATTCTCATATTCATTTGCAGGCTTCTTAATTATGTTGATGAGATTCCCGTCTTTGTTTAATCCTCTTTTCGGATTATTAGCAGAAAAAATAAACACAAGATATTTTGTTATATTTACTCCTGCGATAACGGCAATTGCAATGAGTTTTATACCCAATGTGTCATCGGAATTAATACTATGTATTTTATTGCTGATTGCTGGAACAAGTTCTGCCATTTACCATATTCCTGCTCCTGTTATGGTTCGACATTTATCAGGAAATAAAATTGGCAGAGGTATGAGCTTTTTTATGCTTGGTGGTGAATTAGCACGCACCATTGGACCTATATTAATTTTATCAGCTATAGGATATTTCGGAGTTGCCGGCGCTTATAAAGTTGTTTTTATCGGTTTGATTGTATCAATCTATTTGTTTTTTAAAATAAAAAACATATCTATCAGGAAAGAGTTTACTAGAAAGAAAGAATCTATTAAATTAATGACAATGCTTAAAAGACAAAAACACGTTTTTGTAATTTCGGGCGTACTTGTAACATCAAAATCATTTATGATAATTGCATTAACTTCTTTTTTACCTACTTATATGACGTCCAAAGGTTCGAGTATATGGTTAGCCGGAGCGGCTTTATCAATAATAGAATTAGCGGGAGCGGCGGGGACATTGATTTCCGGCACACTATCAGATCATTTGGGCAGAAGAACTGTCTTGATGATTACTACAATCTTTGCACCTTTGATGATGATAATATTTGTCTTTATCAGTGGTTGGGTAATATTCCCTGTTCTTATAATATTAGGGTTATTGGTTTTTGCGGCAAGTCCGGTAATTATGGCTTATGTTCAAGACAATGAAAAGGAATATCCTGTGTTAGCTAATAGTATTTTTATGACATTGAATTTTTTAGCAGGTTCTATTGTTGCTCTTTTATTTGGAGTATTAGGTGATGCCATAAATCTTGATTTGACTTATATTATATGTGCTATACTATCTTTCATTGCAATTCCATTTATATTTAAAATGCCTAAAAATAACATGAGTTAGGATTTTTACTATATCCAAAATATTATTGAATTTT
>CAZVPQ010000027.1:0-11869 GCA_964628675.1 uncultured Hyphomicrobiales bacterium
TATTAATATTATTGAAAATATTAATTATTCCATTGATAAAATTAATCTTATTGATAAAAATAGACATCATATACATTTTGAATATTCAAACGAAAAAATTATGATGGAAACCGATCCTATACTATTTGAACATATCATTAATAACTTATTAACAAATGCTTTAAAATATTCTACTGAGGGAAAAAATATTTATTTTTCTATTGAAGATAAAAATAGTTATGTTTCAATTGAAATTACTGATGAGGGTATTGGAATTCCGGAAAAAGATCAATCGAATATTTTTAATCATTTCTATCGTGCTGAGAATGTCGGTAATATTAGTGGTAGTGGTTTAGGACTGTCTATTGTTAAAAGAAATATTGAGGCTTTAAAAGGTAACATTAGATTATCAAGTGTTGTTAATGAAGGCTCAACATTTTTTATTAAACTTCCTAAAAATAAATCGTTGATTTAGTTTATTATGATTAAACCAATAATTTTAATTGTTGATGATATAATTGAGAATCTTCAAGTTTTAGGTTCCACATTATTTGACAGTGGCTATGAAATAGCGATAGCTGAAAATGCAAAGTCAGCTTTGAAAATTCTTGATGAAATTCTCCCCGATTTAATTTTATTAGACATAATGATGCCTGAAATTGATGGCTTCCAACTCTGCAAACAAATAAAAAACAATGATGCTTTAAAAGATATTCCGATTATATTTTTAACTGCTAAATCCGATACTGATAATATAATAAAGGGGTTTCAATATGGTGCAGTGGATTATATTACTAAGCCTTTTAACCAGAGTGAATTATTAATTAGAGTACAATCACATATTGAATTGCAACAATCAAAAAGACAAATTGAAGAAACTAACGAACAGTTAAAAATATTTATTAGAGAAAAAGATGAATTTCTCGGTATAGCCGCCCATGATATGAAAAATCCGATAAATGTAATATTGGGATTTTCTAATTTGATTATTAATGAGATTGACAAATTAAATATTGACACTGATGAAAAACAAATTATTTCTAACTATTTAAAAAAAATTAAACAGACATCTTCATTTATGTCAAGAACAATTACTTCCTTGCTAAATAACGAAACATTAGCCCATGGAGCAATCTCTCTTAATATTTTGAAAACAAATGTGGGACAATTAATTCATTCTGTGATTGAAAATTTTATTCCAATTGCTAACTCAAAAGGAATTAAAATACTTTCAAATAATTTTGTTGATTTATATGCTGATGTTGATGAAGACAGATTCCGCGAAATTGTTGAGAATTTAATCTCAAATGGTATTAAATACACAAAAATAAATACTCAAATAAAAATTTGCTTAGCTAAACGTATTGAAAATAAGAATACATTGTTATACTTTTTTGTTGAGGATCAGGGCGAAGGTTTAAATTCTGAAGATATTGGAAATGCTTTTCAAATATATAAAAAATTATCAACTAATCCTACCGGAGGTGAAGATTCAACAGGATTAGGGCTTTCTATTGTCAAAAAATTAGTTGAATTGCATAATGGCAAAATAATCATTGATTCAGCAAAAGGCAAAGGTGCAAAGTTTATCGTTGAAATCCCATTAGATAAAACATATGAAAATGATTATTGCAACTATGAAGAATTGATTTTTTCTGAAGTAATTTTACCTAATGCCGCTTCGGGTGCGAGTAATATTGAAAAAATATATTCAGATATTATTAATGATTTAAAAACCATAGATATTAAATTATTGTCTGATGATTTCTTGTCAATTTTAAATATTGATTTATATAAGAAATGGATTTTAGTTAAAAAATCATCGATTATAAATGACATCAGAAATTTTGCATTGAAATTAAAAAAAGTTGGGTTAGATTATCAAATACCTGCTATTGAAACTTATGGTAACGAATTAAATAAAATCACTATTACTTTTGATTTGCAAAATTTACCTACTATGTTGGATTTATTTCCCAAGATTATCAGTACAATCAAACTAATGAATCAATGAATAAATTAGAATTAATTAGTTTACTTAATTGTGAATAGACAGGGAAACATAGGTTTGAGAATAATTTTAGAAAATATTATGAAGATTTTTTTGATTTCATTGTTATTTTATTAGTTGAAGATATTTTTGTTTTATATTTTATATTCGTAAATTGTTAATATTATTAATGAAAATTATTCTATTAAGATGGAAAAAGATAAAATTAAAAAAGTAGGACCGTATCTGCTTGTATTGTTTGGCTTTATTATTAGTTTGTTAATATTATTTTTCATAACTGATAGCTATATTTTGCCGGCTTATGTTCACGATGTTGCTAAAGTACAAGTTCCCGATTTAATTGGAAAAAAATATTCTGAGTCACAGATTATTCTAAGCAATATGGATTTAAATGAAAGAGTAATTTTAAAACAATATAACGAGAATTATCCACCGGATTATGTGATAAATCAAACTCCAAAACCGGGTACTTATGTGAAATGTGGCAGACATATCATATTGACAATTAGTAAAGGCGGGGAGTCCGTCCAGATGCCGAAAATCACTGGTCAAAGATTAAGGGCGGCAAGGGTAAGATTATTGAAAAGCGGACTTTACATCGGTAATATTACTTATCAATATAGCGATTCTATTGGAATTGATACTGTGATAAGTCAAAGCATTGCCTCGTATAAGAAAATTAGTTTTGGTAGTTATATTGATTTAGTTGTTAGCAAAGGTCAGCATGCTGAAATTTTAATTCCTCGTTTAACAGGTCTTAGTATTGGTGAAGCTGAAAAAATTCTGAATGAAGCCGGACTTGAACTTGGCATCGTATCAAATACTTATGATGAAATTTATGCCGCGACTTATTTGAGTAATACTATTGTTAATCAGTTTCCTCCACCGGGTGAGTTGGTCCCCAAAAATACCAAGGTGGATATTACTATTTTCAGATATTGATTTCATTCTGAATTACATTTGAACTTTCAATTAATCATAGAATATTATTTCTGTTTTATAACTTTTTTTCTAATAACAATGTTTATGAATTAAGGATATTAATATGTCAACCTACATTCAACCGCCCAAAAGAACACCATTCTTGCTTAGTATTTTATTAAAATTAGTTGAATGGAAGATGGGCAAAAAATTAATTGCCAATAGAATTTTAACTTGGTATCCTAAAGCCGCTATTGGCTCGGGTTTGCTTGAGTCTTTGGTTGCTCATAAAGACAAAGAAATTTCTGTAAGGCTCTTGAAATTAATTAGAGTTTATACATCTATTCTTGTATCCTGTGCATTTTGCATTGATTTGAATTCAAAAGAGTTCAAAGAAAAAGGATTAACGGAAAATGAAATCCAAGCTTTGCAAGGAATTAAATCTTTTGATGAAGTTGAGACATTTAGCAAATCCGAGATTGTTGCTTTGAGATATGTGGAATGTATTTGTAAAACACCTGTTAGTTTTACTAAAGAAATCATCGAAGATTTAAAAAAGCATTATTCAGATAGAGCAATCGTAATAATAGCCAGCACATCGGCACAAGTGAATTTCTGGGGGCGATTAATCCAATCATTTGGAGTTATGCCCGCCGGTTTCACAAAAGAATGTACAGTTTTAAATTTAGATGATTACAAAACTTTGCATTGAAAATCATCATCTTTTGTTATTATTAGAAATAAATTTATTCAAGCTTTGCAGTTGTAATACAAGTTTTACTGTTTTCAAAAGTTCCAATTACTTGAGTAAGTGATAAATTATTAAATTTCTCAACATCTTTATTGTAATTGGGATTTATAGATGAAAAACATCCAATCATTATCGATAGTAATAAAACTATTATTAATTTTATAAATCAATATCCAATTTTCCATATACAATTTAATGAACCTGATAGATAATGTGATGAACCGTTGCTTATCATTGTAAACAAATCTTGTGTTGCAAACATAATATCAAAGTTAGTTGTTGAAAAACCCAGACCGAATGCCCAACGCAGATTTCCGGCTCTGTCATTAGTGAACCCAGTGCTTATAACAGGAATATAAGGCAATGTTTTCCAATATGCGCCGGCGGAAATTCTCGGTGTTGTCGAATTACCGGGCATTTCATTAAATCCCTGATTATAACTCATACATAAAGTCAAATTACCGGGAATTGCTTCAACAGTTTTTGTTAAGTCATAAGCCAAATCAAATCTCAATGCAGTTGGCAACGATGTTGAAAAACTTTCAATAGCATAGCTACTATCTTTCATAAAATCTTCCAAATCATTTTGTTGATTCTTATCTGTAATATCATCTATTTTAATATTCCCATTGGCTTCAAATTGAGCAGTTCTGGCACCCCAGCTAATAGAACCAATATCCGTAACTGAAAGCCCCATCGTTAAACCGAAATTAAAATCTGCGGCAAGACCTAAATCAAGACCTAATCCCGTGGCGACACTTTTCATAAAATAACTCGTATTATCGGGATAGTTTTGAGTATCAAATTCATACTTAGTTCCTAAATCAGGTGAGAAAGCACTTTTAGCAACATAATGAACTCTCCCTTCCAAAACATTGTTTTCGCCTGTATGCAAATAAGTGTTCATTTCGTCAATACCTGCATAAGCAAATCCATTGACTAATTTCACAGATATACCGCCTGTAATGCTTTTCAGAGAACTATTCTCGTCGAAAGTCATCAAATCCCTTGCATAAGAAAGTGTGCTTGTTCTAATCCACCAAAGATTTAAATTGAAATCATTGAAGTTGTAAGTACGATTAACTTGGTTACCATTTATTATTAAATCAATTAATGTAAGAGGGACTGACATACTTCCGGCAACATAATCTGTAGTAGTGAAAGCAAATGAACCAATATTTCTCGAAGGCATCCAACTAATACCGAAAACTCTTGAACCTGCATTAAAATAAAGCTCGGGAGTATCGCTAAAAGCATTTAAGAAATCTTGTTTTTCAGCGTCGCTTAAATCTTTAGCTTCAGGATAATTAAAATAATTATTGAAATCGTCCATAGTCATAGCAGTATTTAATGCTTTAGCTGAAACATTTGGTATTTGTAGAGTAATAACCGAATTTGTATCCCTTGGATAAGCCAAAAAAGCAGGATTTAACCCAATTGCAAGAGTTCCGAAAGCTCTCCCCGCACTATTTCCCATACCTATCATTTCTGCTGATGTAGTTCCGAACGAACCGAACTGAGCCGATGAATTTTGAAAAAATGACAAGCAAATTACAATCGTTGTAATAACAAATTTTATATATATATTTTTCATTTTCTTTTTTAAAGATTGTGAATAAAACAATTTAAATTAATCACCTATATTTACATGATATTTAACTTTGAAAAAAGATATAATACTAAGAGAATCTTTTGAGGAAAAAATAGCTTGTTTGCTATCTTTTGCACCCGAAGAATTCAAGTTTACATGCATAATTGTATAATATGAATTAGCTAAAAACTGTACTTGTGCCGAATCTAATTCGATTGTAGGTTCAAAGTGAGTAACAGTGGGATTACCTTCTGCATCAATTATAGCAGGTTCAAAGTTAATAGTATCCAATGAAAAAAGATTGTTGTATTCTTCATCAGTGAAATCGAAAACCAGATTTCCACCAAAAGCAACATCATTATCAATTTTTAGATATATTGTAGCGGCTCTGAAATCACGAATGTTATCACGTGCATCATCGTCCATATCAAATTCAGTAGTATCAGTGGCGGTAATTTTATCAAAACTGACGACACTATTTATAGTCAAATCGAATTTGAATTGAGTTGAATCTTTGTCTGAAACAGCTCCTCGTTTTCTATTTGGATTGACAGTAGGAATAGCATAAATAATGATACTATCAGGCATAAAAGATAAAAACTCGGGTAAATTTGAATTATTCTTATCAAAAATCATTTCTAACTTTTTATTTTGAATTATCTGAGGACCGAGGTTATTATCATTATTTGCAGTATATTTAAGATAAAACTTTTCTGACTCGTCTTCGCGAACTCCATAAATAATTATCGAATCCATTCCAATTTCAAAAGGTATATTTGGATCTGAAGGTGCGAAAGCATCAATATAGTTAGCGTTGATTACTAATTCTGCAGAATGTAAATTAATTTTGTCTCTAAAATCAATAACATCGTCTGTAATAGGTAAACTTATAAATTGATTTACAGGATCAATTTTAGTTGGAGCAACTATTCCTGCTATATAGCTGAATTTAGTATTTTCAAATTTATAATTTACTTTTAAATTCCCGTTAAAATCGCTCCCTGCAATAGAGCCGTCAATCTGTAAACTATCGGCACCTATATTTTGTTTATTAGCATAATAAATATAACCCGGTAAATACTCGATTGATACGAGACTGTCATTTGCGGGTATTGTGCCTTCTTTTTTTAAAGGATGCCCAAGTGAACTTATCATCGCAGGAAAAGTCATTGAAACATCAAGTGGCGAGCTTGAATTGTTGTACACTTTTATTGTAAATGAGCCACCTTTGAATCTTGCACTATCCAATACCAATCCATTGGGTAGAGGAATCCCTGCCGTACCCTCACCTTCAGTAATAGTGATATTAATATCATTTCGCTCATCATTCATTTTGCCCTCTAAGGATTTGCCAACTCCTGATTTATTAGGTGAATCGGCGTAATGAATTTTGAACAAAAAACCATTAGCGGAATCAATAGAAATATATTTATCCGTTTTAATAAGCTCGCCCAAAGTATAATATCTATGGGTCAAAGGTAAGTTTAGCTCTGTGTTCCATTGAGGCATATTTACATTATCAGGAACAGAACAAGAAACAAGAAAAATAAGAATAACTGTTAGAAAAGGAATATAACGTGTCATAATTGAACCTTTAAATTATGAGTTAATAATTTTCATTTTAATATCTGTATTATGAACGATAATTTATTTAATAAATTTAAGGATATTTCTGATTATAACCTTATTAATTATCGATTATTAATTAATTATAATACAATATTAATGTTTGATTCACAATTTGGGCATTTCATATTATGAAACGAACTATTCTTCCTGATAGTATATCCATTGCGTTCAATCAATAGGGTTTTACAATTAGGACAATAAGTATTTTCAACATCACTTAAATTAGTATTACCAATATATACATACTTCAAACCTTCATTCATTGCTATTTCTTTGGCTCTTAAAAGTCTGTTTAAATCGGTTGAATTTTTATCTGTCATTTTATTTGTCGGGTAAAAACGACTAAAATGCAAAGGAATATCTTTAGAAATATTTGAAATAAATTTTGAAATTGTAATAAAATCCTCGTCTTTATCATTTTCGTCAGGTATTACTAAGTTGATAATTTCAAGGTGAATTAAACTTTGTAATGATGCCAATCGCTCAATATTATTTAAAACAGGAGTTAAGCTTCCACCGCAAATATTTTTGTATTTTTGATCATTCATAAATTTTAAATCAATATTTATTGCAGACAGCAATTTTTCAGAAATGATTAAATCCAAAAGCTCTTTTGAAAAATATCCGTTTGAAACAAAGACCTGATATAAATCTTTTTCAGGATAATTCTTTCTCAAATAAAAAATAATATCTCTTGCGTATTCAAAGAAAATCGTCGGCTCTGAATAAGTATAAGCTATTCCGTCAACATTATGTTTAATAGCTAAATCTGCAACTGATTCAATACTTACTTCAGATTTCAAATTGTCTGCAACTGACTTATTTATCTGTGATAGTTGCCAATTCTGACAATTCAGACAATGGAAATTGCACCCTGGTGTCCCAAATGAAAGAACTTTTGTTCCGGGTTTGAAATGATAAAAAGGTTTTTTTTCGATTGGATCAATTGCAAAACCTGATGATGCACCCCAAGTTAATGTAAAAAGTTTTCCTTGAATATTTTTTCTAACAAGACAAATACCTCTTTTGCCATCTTCTATTTGACAATAGTGAGAGCAAAGATTACATTTAACTGCATTATTGTTTAGTTTTTCATATAATATAGCTTCGTGCATAATCTATGTCTTTATTTATTAAAATATGATAACTATTAGAAATAGTTTATCAAAATATTTTAGAAATTGCTTTTATAACTCTATGTTTTACTTCATCAATTGCTGTATTATATACTCTGGCACCAGCCGCATGTTTATGTCCTCCACCGTCGAATTGCATAGCAATATCTCTTATGGAAATATCATCTTTTGACCTAAAAGAAATCCTTACTTCTTGGGTCGTTAAGCTATCGGAAATCAAAACACCAACTTTTACGCCTTTTATTGTCAAAAAATTCTCTACAATATCTTCAACATCTTCTTCACCTGCATTTGCTCTTTCAAAATGTTTTTTTTCTAAAGCCATAATACACAATTTTCCATCAAAATGCAACTCCATACCTGCAAAAGCTTCGCCGAGAAGTTTTACGCTTTTGAATGGACGAATATTATAGATATTTTCATACAAATTTACAGGGTCGCTTCCAATATCTATTAAATCAGCTATTATTCTATGCGTTTCGCCGTCAGTTCTCGGAAAGCGGAAACTACCGGTATCAGTCAAAATCGCAGAATACAAAGCATCAGCAATTTCCTTATTTATTCGTTTTGATACATCGGATTTTATTAATTTGTAAATTAATTCCCCTGTAGAACTTGCGTCTGTTTCAATAATCGACAAATCTGCAAATAATTCAGGTGCATAATGATGATCAATAATAATTTTGAAAGCTTGTGTTTTTATTAATATTTCCGCTGGAGATTTTGTCCTTTTAGGATCATTTAGATCAACAATAAATAGTAAATCGGAATTCAAGATAAAATTATTATGAATATCTGCATTATAAATTTCAAAATGTTCGGCACCCTCTAGAAATTTAAAATTATGAGGAACATCATCATGGATAATTATTTTTACTTTTTTGTCAAATAATTTTATATAATGATACATAGATAAAGCAGAACCAATAGCATCTCCGTCAGGATTGCCATGAGTAGTAATAGTAATTTGTTTTGATTTTTCTATTCTATTTTTTATTTCCTTAAATTTAGATTCCATTTGTTCATTTATACCACAACTCATTACAATCTTTCAATTTGTAAAAAAAAAACTTAAAAATGATTGACATAATGTCAAATCCAATAATAATATGTCAAGTAGGGTTTAGTAGGAGACGTTACAATCAAATCTATATCATTCCTGACCGCTTCCTTAAAAACCATTCAGTAGAGAAACTCAATAAAATTACAGCTAAAATCCATAATAAATTCCATAATAAATATTCTGATCGCATAGTTATAGCTTTTGCTTTAAAAGATTTAGTATTTTTTAAGTCTTTGATGAAACTTTTCACATTTTCATTACTATAATACTTACCACCGGTTCTATCAGACAACATTCTAAGTTCACCTGATTGCATTTGCAAATTTTGATATTCGATAGCTAATTTTCCAACAGAAAATCTGCCCTTATCCTTCCCCAAGTTTCTATTTTCGAAAACAGCATCTCCCGAATAAAAATATCCACCTGCTTGCAATCCTTCAATTTCACCGTAATACCTACCATTACCTAAAGAGTTCAACATTAATTCAGTGGGTTCACCATTACTCCCTTTTACTTTTAGAGATACATTAGCATTATCAATAGGATTAAAAGATTTATCATAAACTTGTCCAAAAAACTCAATTTTTTCAGTATTAGTATAATGTTGTTTGGTTGTTTTAATTTCAACTAATTTATTCCTCGCATTAATAGTAAGCCATTTTATAGCATTCCTAATAAAAATAGAATATAAATCGTTTAAATCTTTTCTGCCTTGCGAGTATCCCAATGCGTAATCTAATAATTTCCATCTATACAATCCATAAGCTAATACAGCTAAAGAATTACGATTTTGAATTGAACGAGTAATAATCATAGGTTCTGATAATTTAACATTATTAACTTTGAACGTAGCAAGAATTTCGCTCTCAGACTTTGCCCTTACAAATGTTTCTGTTTTAAATAAAGGTGGTAGTTTATTCCATAGTTTTAAGTCATCTTCTGTACCATTAACCCTCAATATAGGATTAGATATTGCATTCGATTCAAACACAGGCAAAGCTAAAAATTCATTTGGTTTCGATGAACTAGTATTAAAAGGCAGATAATCTTCTATAATCCTAAGTAAGCTGTAATTAACAAATCTTGATGCTATAAACATTATTGATTTCCCGTTTATTAACTCTTTTTTGATTTTATGCAATAAAGCAGGGCGCGTTGAGTTGATTGGAAATCCGATTAAAATAAATAGTTCTGTTGAATGCAAATCATTATCGCTTGGCATTCCCTCATAAAATTCATTATTTTTCTTTTGGATAAAAGTTTTTATTTTTATTCCTTTTTCAGAATGTAAAGCATTGATTAAAAATGAAACATCAGGACTTGGGGCACCTGCTATTATAGTAATCTTTCTTTTGTTATTTAACGCATCAACATAAACAGATTTACTATTATTCTTATAAGTGATTTCATCTTTTAGCTTACTAACAACTGATTTCAACTTATGGACACCTTCTCTTATAGGATTAAAACTAAAAACTGCAGTAAAAGATTGTTTGTGAGAATTAATTGCAAAAGATTGCTTACCAATTAATGAATCATTGTCAAATAGTTTTAGCTCAATTTCATTACTTTCGAATCCTGATGTCCTTATGTTGACATTAACCGGAGTCGGATTATTCATATAAACAATTTCATTTGTAATTATTGATTCAATTGAAATATCTTTTGGTTCAGTTGAGTCACCAATTCCAATAGTAAAAATTGGCTTAGCTAATACTTCAGCCTGATAAACAGGATTATTACCAGAATTAAAAGCACCATCGCTAATCAACAAAACAGCTTGAACATTTTCTTCTTCAGATAAATTAACGACTGATTTTAAAGCTTTGGATATATCAGTCATCTCCCCTTTGAAATTTAAATTTGCAAAAGAATAATCACTTTTATTATGTACTTCCGAATCGAAAGACAAAACTTTGATTTGCTTACTCTCCAAATCATTAAGATTAAGATTGTCTAAAGCATTTTTATAAATTATTTTGCGATTACCCGAAGCATCAGTTTCAGCCATAGATTGAGAATTATCAAGTAAAACGACTAATTTAGGTGCTATCTTTTTACCTGAGACAACAGTAATTATAGGTTCAAATAATATGAAAAGTAATAAAGACAAAGCCAATGTTCTTAAGCCTATTAAAATAGATTTACGCATCGAACTAATGGGTGGAACCGTATATCGATAAGAATAAAAAGCAAATGAAAATGCTATTAAAACAAACAACATTAATAACCACCAAGAACCACTAATTCCTATTGTATATGAATTCATCAATTCCCTATTTCCATCATTTATACCAAGCGAATAATATTTAATGAATTAAACAACGAATATATAAAGTTTTGATTTTCCAACTATTAAATAAATAGTAGAAATATTCGACTAATAACTAAATTTTATATTCAGATAAAGTATTTTAAAACCTTTATAATTTTTTATTTCCAAGCTTTAGCCAAAAAACTATGAGCTATCCTCTAATTAAATTTAGATGCGTTTTCATAAAAAAAGCCGATACGTTCAGTATCGGCATATATAAAATCAAATCAATTGTCATTTAGACAAAAATATTAGTCTGCTTTTATAATACATTCTACAGGGCAAACTTCTTGGCATTGTGGTTCATCAAAATATCCTTCACACTCTACACAAGTATTAGGATTGATTTCATAAAATTCATCGCCCTCTGTGATTGATTCTGTTGGGCATTCCGGTTCGCAAGCACCACAATTGATACGGATGCATAAAGACGGCCATACGGTATGGGGATCAGCTACGTCAAGACCATGGTAC
>CAZVPQ010000028.1:0-11858 GCA_964628675.1 uncultured Hyphomicrobiales bacterium
TTTCTTGTATTTTATCCAATACTTATTTTTCCACATCTTGTTATTATTACTTGTACTTAACTGCTTTTTCAGGGACGACTAATTAAGCACTTCGACTTCGCTTAGAATGAGCTATATTCTCTGTCATTCTGAGTGCAACGAAGAATCTCTTCTTTTGGCTTTTGTATTATGCTCAGTGCTGAAAAGGAGATTCTTTACTTCGTTCAGAATGACAAGATAAAAAAGTCCTACGACTGCGCCCGAGTGTCGTATCAATCAATCTGAAAAACCAAGTTTAATTAACTACTCGCTAAATCACGTGGCTATTTAACATTCAGAATTATTAAAATTTGGTTTATTTTTATTTCTACGTTAAATTATATTTTTAAAATTGTAAAAAATTGCAAAAGAGAAAATATGAAAAAACATACTGCTTCTAAATCTCATCAAAAAGGTAATTCCGAGATAAGTAAAAAATCTTCTAATACTAAAAAAACAATATCAAATAATTTGAATAAATCCCTGATACTAAAAAATATACCTGTCTGGATTATAATCTCCATTTTTATTGTTACTACTGTAATTTTCTTTTGGGACCAATTGATTGGCTCGTCATTTTTCTGGGACGATTTTGTCGAACAGGTTTTCCCAATCCAAAGCTTTGCGGCAAAATCATTTGCAAATTGGACAATTCCATTTTGGAATCCTTATACTTTTTGCGGTATGCCCTTCTTTGCTGATTTGCAAGTAGGTTTTTTCTATCCTCTGAATAGATTAACAGCTCTTTTTTATTCAAACGGTCAATTATCTGTTTGGGGATTGCAGTTTATCATAATAATACATTTCTTCATTGCACAATTCAGTATGTACAAACTAATGAAGTATTTCAAGGTAAGTAGTATTGGTGCTGTAATATCGGCAATCTCTTTTGCATTTTCGTTTTCATTGGTACTGCACGTTATACACCCAATGATGGTTTATCATCTTGCTTGGTTTCCATTGATAATAATGTATTTCCTCAAAGGAATCGACGAGCAAAAATTAAAATATTCAATAATTGCAGGTCTAATATTCGGATTTTCAATGTTAGCCGGACACGCTCAAATTATGTTATACGAAGCATTATTCTTAGGTATATTATTTATTTGGTATTTTATCGCGTCTCTAAGAAAATCTGAAATTAAAGGAAATCAATTTATAAAATATATCAGTATAGGATTATTGCCTTTCGTCATAGCAGTAGCAATATTTTCAGTTCAATATTTGCCATCGAGCGAAATTGCCGACTATTCTAAAAGAAGCAGTTCTACTTATGAAAAAGCCAGTGAGGGTTCATTGGAGTTCAAGCAGATTTATACTTCGGTAGTTCCCAAAATATTCGGATTTATTGACGGAGCCGGTGATAAAAGTGTACCTTTTCATTTGGACAAAGCACCGTATTATTATTATTGGGATACTGCATTTTATTTCGGAATCGGTGCATTAATACTTGGATTATTTGGAGCTACAGTAATTTATAAGCGAAGAATAGGAGCCTTTTTAATTGCTATTTCTATTTTCGGATTTTTGTTTGCTTTGGGTGATAATTTTATTTTATTTAAAATCTTTTATAATCTACCGTTTTTCGGATTATTACGTATTCCCGCAAGGATTATGTTCTATTCCGTAATCGTTTTTAGTATTCTCTCAGGTTTTGGTTTTGACGCTTTATGGTCTATTAAAAACAACACGAAAATACTTAGAAATTTATTGATAGCCTCTTCCATACCTGTGTTGATTGCTCTTTTTACGACAACAGGCACTCTTTTAGGTCTATTGAATACTCCCGTTCAATTACAATCGGCAATTCAAGGATTCGGTACATTGGCATTAGTTTTTATTATTGCCGTTATTGTGATAGCTGTCTTAACGATTAAAGGGTTATTGAAACCCTTACCGGCAGGAGTTTTATTTGCTATTATTATTTTTATTGATTTATATATCGCAGGAGTTTCATTCAACAGTAGTCCTCAAAACCCAAAAGATGCTTATAAATTATCGCCTGAGATGGAACAAGTATTTAAACCTCAATTACCCGGCAATATTTTCCGCGTATCTATGCGACATTACAATCCGAGTTATATGGCTATGAAACGCAATCAAGGACTTATGAGCGGTATTATGCTTGTCGAGGGTTATAATCAACTGGTTTTGAATCATATACCGCCACCTTGTGATGTGGAGACAATTCACAATTTGTACAATGTCAAGTATGCAATAGATTTTGATAGAAATACCAATCAATTTAGATTTGTTCAAAGACAAGGATATTTCCCGAGAGCTTGGTTAGTACAAAAAGCAATAGAATCCAATCCCAATCAAATTAAAACATTGATGCAAAACAATAAATTCGATTATAAAAAAGAAGTTGTTTTAGAAAAGAAATCACCGATTGATTTATCCGTTTCCTTGAACAGTCCGATAATAAACAATTCGGTCAAATGTTTGAAATACGAAAATAATTATTTAAAATACGAAGTTTCGGCGGAAAACAATTCAATATTAGTATTTAGTGAGATTTGGTATCCCGCTTGGAAAGCTTATGTGGACGGGAATAGGGTGGAAGTACTCAAAGCTGATTACTCGTTTAGAGCCGTTCCTGTTTTGAAGGGTAAACATATAGTTGAAATGAGATATGAATCAAGCAGATTTTATACGGGATTATGGATTTCATTAATAACAATCATCTTAAGTATTGCCGGATTAGTCTATTTGAAGAAGAAGTGAAAAAATTATAGCTATGAAACAAGGAAAATTATTTTGATTAAATGAATGAGATGTTTGTTGAAATATGGCTGAAATTAGCTAGAATAGGTACATATTAATTTGTAATTATATCTCTACCAAGTTCTTTCTCAACTTTTAGCCAACCCTGAATTGCATCTTTGACATTAATCAATGCTTCATCAATTGTTTTTCCTTGGCTCATACAACCGGGTAATTCGGGAACATCAACTATATATCCTTTGTATTCATTATCATAAGAAATTAATACTTTGTAATTCATATACTATCCTTGAAAAGTAATTTTTATTTGTTAAACGCAAATATATAAAAATTATTATTAAAACCAGTTTGAAATTACAGGATTAAATAGATTGTTTTAAATGATATTTTAAAAGTAACAATGAAAATGTATTTTAATACATAATCATTGCTACAATCAAAAATATATAAGCTTATCAGCTAAGAATAGTTCTTTCGGCTTCGTCTTTATCCTTGTGTATATCGAAAGACAAATTCAGTTTTGTTATATTAAACAAGTTTTCTAAATAATCACTTGTATTGTAAAGCACAACCTTGCCACCAACTTTTTTAACCATTGAATTTCCAGACAACAAAGTACCGATAGAACCTGAATTTAGAAAAACAACTTCTTTCAAATCAACAAGAATTTTCACATTTTCTTTTTTAGCTAACTTTTTGAAAGCATCATAAAGAGCATCCATTTCTTCAGGACCGTTAAAATCACCTACTAAATGCATTATTACATAATCTTTTAATTCTTCAATTACAATTTTTGCAGTCATTTATTTCTCCTTAATTAATTTATTAATAATCTAATTTTTTTCTATTTTAAAAACAATTTAAGTATAACGCAATATACTATTTTTTATTATTAATCATTGTCTGATTTTTTAACATCAAATGTTGCTACAACGGGACAATGATCCGAAATCTTTTCAGCCTGATTTTCAGGCAAAGTACTATAAAAATCATATTCACGAATAGAATTATCAATATATCTACTCAATGCCGAAGTGCTAACAACAATTTGATCTATTGTTTTCAAATAACTAAATTTGCAACTTACTAAATTTTTAGATAAAAATGTTAAATCGGGGTCGGAAGTCAAAGGGGTTAAAGTCGCATTAGTTTTTCTTAAAGGATAATCATTAAAATCACCCGTAACAATAATATCTTTTTCTTGATTAAGCGAAAGAACCGAATCGACCCAGCTATCGATTATTTCCGCTTGTTCAGACCTGATTTCACGACTTTTCTGCTTTAAATAATCCGTACTGTCATAATGAGAAGTTGATTTAAGATGAACAACCATCATTTCCCAATCGAAATTTTTAAATTTGCAATTGAAAGTCAGAGCAGGTCTCGTTTTATGTTCAACAACTGCAATAGGCATATATTCATTAATATTGCTAATTTGAATATAATTTTTATAGATAATTGCAACATTCTGCTTGCCGGATTTATCGCTCACATAGTAAGAAAAGTTATCAAGATAATTAGTTAATAATTTTACTGCATCATCATTTTCAATTTCTTCAAGAGCTAAAATATCAACATTTGTTTCTTTAATAATATCGGCTATTTCTCTATAATCAGCTTCGGCTCTCGGATTTAAGTCATTAATCCCATCGCCTAACCATTGGATATTGAATGTTCCGATAGTAATTGTATCGGCAGTTTCATTCTTATCGGAAGCCGAGTTACAATAAGTGACAAGCAAAGTAAAAATTACAAAGCCTATAAAAGAAAGCAATATTTTAATAGTTTTCATCATTTTTCTTTCAAATATAATGTCAACAAATCAAACATCAAACAATTCAGCGGGATTTATTTTGAATTGCAACATTGTAGAAGTAGGTCTTCCGCCATCTCCTCCTTTTCTTTGCATAGTAATTCTTCCAATTTTAATATTCCCTTGTTTTGTTATTAATATTTGACCGTTTCCAAAGAAATTAATGGCAAAATTCATTGGTTTAAGCACCCATCTGGCATTATTATTTATTTTTTGAGCTACTAAAATCCATTCAGCCGCAAATTTACCTCTTCCCTTCAGAATATCATTTATAATTAAACTTTTATTATGATTTAACCAATCTAATAATAAATCTTGATTTTTTTTACTGAATTCATTAATAAACATTCGTCTATTATCTTTTGGATTTTTTATTGTAGCCTTGATTTCTCCTGTATATTTTTTTAATATCGTTTTGATATTAGCGGGGATACCCCATAGTTCAACATACTTATCTACCCACCTTTTATCAATTTGATTAAATCCTTTTGTATTACTAACAAGTTTGACTTGTAGATTTTCAACATCAATAGCACTTTTTAATTTAATTGTAACTTGTACTTGAACATCGGTTTTATATCCCGAGATGATTATTGCTTTAACATATTCAATTTCACTAAGTTCATAATTCATTATTTCCAGCCATTTTTGAGCATTTTTATCTTTTTTCCAGTTATTGAATTTATCAACAATATCTTTTTCGTTTTTAAAACCGTCTTTGGCAGTTTGTGAGCCTTTGGCAATTAAATCCATATTAAACAAATAAATTATTCTTAGTATATTTAGTTAATCTTTCGTTTGCAATCTCAGTATATTCTAAAGAAATCTCGGAACCAATCCAATTCCTGTTTAATAAATGTGCTACTTTTGCAGTTGTTCCACTACCCATAAACGGGTCATAGATTAAGTCGCCTTCGTTAGACCAAGTTTTAATTTGGTCAAAAGCTAATTTTTCCGGGAAGATAGCAGGATGTTTATAGGCAATTTTATCTTTTGTAGAAATACCCCCGCCAATAGAATATGCAAAAACATTACCGACTTTTTTTTCTTTTGTTCTCTCGACTTTTTTATAAATCAAAGTCCCTTCTTTCCCTCTGTTTTTCATATTTGCCAATCCGTTATATTTAGTCGGTTCAGTAATAGGATTGAAAGTTTTAGGTGAACCTTTTGAAAAAGCAAACATATATTCAAAATGCTGATGGTATCTATTTCCTGTAGTAGGCATAGGGTTGTTTTTATAATAAATCATTGTGTCGTGGATATTAAAGCCGATTTCCTTAAAATACAGAGCTTGTTTAAATGATGTTCCCGTTTCGCTTCCATTTTCGGTTTTATCACTGACAATCCAAATAATAACAGCTCCTTTTTTAAGAATTCTATATAATTCATTGACAATTTTTTCAAATGGTAAAGAATAACCGTTATAATTTCTTAAATCATCGTAAGGAGGTGAAGTCAAAACCATATCAATATAGTTATCCGGTAGTTTCGCCATAGTATCAATACAGTTTTCGTTATATATTTTGTTTACTTCTATCATAAGATACTTAAAAATCCAGTTAATTCTTAAAGAATATTGCTTTTGTTATTGTATATGCCATATCCGGATTTTCTTTGAGTCTGCGCGTTGCATAACCATACCAATCGTCGCCGAAAGGCACATATACTCTTAGCTTATAGCCCTGAGCCAATAATTCATTGCGTCTTTTTTCCCTTACACCCAAAAGCATTTGAAATTCAAATTTATCATTAGTGATATTGTTGTCTTTAATATATTTCAAAGCATCACTTATCAATGCCTCATCGTGTGTAGCAATGCCAATATATAAACCATTCTCAAAGATTAATCTTAATAGCTTCTTGTAATTATCTCTTATCTCTTCTTTGCCTTGGAAAGCAATCTCAGGACTCTCTTTATAAATGCCCTTGCATAGTCGAATTGTCGGTTTATAACCTTCTTTAATCAAAGTTTTAATATCGTCTTCTGTTCTACGCATATATGCTTGGAATACCAAACCTACATTATCCAGACCATTGTCTTGCAATTTTTTATACAAGTCCAATGTTTTAGTTGTATATGGAGAATTTTCCATATCCAACCTCGTATAAATATTTTTTTCTTTTGCTCTTTTGACTAATTCGGAAATATTTTCATAAGCCAGATTAGTGTCAATACCCAAACCCAAAGAAGTTGGTTTCATCGATAGGGTAGAAGCCATTTTGTGTTCAAAAATTGCATTGATAACCTTTGAACTCATTTCTTTTTCGTGAATTGTTTCTTCTTTAGTACTGACAAATTCGCCGAGAACGTCTATGGTGGACATTCCGTTTATTTTTTGTAAATCCAAAGTTACTTTGATTGCATCTTCCAATTTTGGACCTGCAATATATTTCATTGCAACTGCTTTAATGATACCTTTGGGAATCAAAGGCATTGTCTTCATAATTAATTGATTTAACATTTTACAAACTCTATTAATCTTTTAAACATTTATTCATTCTATTTAATTATTTTCAATGGTTTCATATCGGTATAAGCACCGATTTTTATAGTCAAATAATAAGTTCCTTGAGCCAAATCTCTGACACTTATTTTTAAAGTATTATCAGCATAAGTGATATTTGAGAATATATTTTTGATAACTGTTTTACCTAACTCATTACTAATAAATAATATTAACGGTGCCTCGCCAATATCGGATTTTGTCTTGTATTTAATAATTATAGTTTCTGATGCCGGATTGGGTTTAATCTCTGTAATCAATAAATTGTTTTGATTTTCATTTTGAGTTTCATTAATACCTGATGTACAGGAATCAATTATAAATGGTGAATCCATAACAGCTAAAATATTTTCTTTGTTCTCATAAGGAGCAAATCGCATAATAGCATAGTTTGTAATGATATTTGGAACTTTCCAATTATACTCTCCGGTACTGCCGTCAATATATGTAAATTTAACGTGTCGCCAATTGTCTCCGCCATTAGTTGAATATTGAACGTATAATTTCTCTACAAAATCGGATTTCCATTTAATCGTGTAAGTCTGTCCCGCACAAATTTTCTCGGTTGGAGTAGGCGAGAGTATCTCGCAACTTTCCTTGCCTATTGCGAATTTCCCGCTATTCCGGATATAAGTACTGTCGTTTTGTGCATTAGCAGTTAATTTCAAATAACAATTTTCGCTTTCAATATTCGGTATATCCCAATTATAATCGCTTCCGTTTATTCCCGTAACGACAGTTGCCCAATTATTTCCGTTATCAGAAGAAAATTCGATTTTAATTTTATCAATATATTTCTGTTCCCATTTAATTTTATATTTCTCTTTCTGTCCTAATCTTGAATTTTCAACAGGATTTTTCAATTCAAATTGAGGTCTGTCAATGGTTAATGCCGCAGAAGTGGAATCCTTGATTGAAGGGTCGTAATTAGACTGAATATATAATTTCATATTAGTAGTTATTGTATCAGGGACACGCCAAGTAAATTCTTTAGCGTTAGAAGGAACGTTTTGATTAATCCAAATCCAAGTTTTTTCATTATCTAAACTGTATTTAATTGCAACATTATTAACTTTGTTATATGCCCAACGTATTTTAACTTCTTGATTAGGAAACAAGACAGAGCCACCGGAAGGTTGCAACAATATCAAAGTCGGGTCCACGGCTTCTTTAACGCAGGAAGATTCCTCGGATTTACCTCTGATTAAGGGTTTTACTCTGTCGTGAAAATATAATTGGACGGAATGTGTTTTGTTTGTCAAATGGCAATAGCTCATAATTGTTCCGGGTCGAGGAATAGGATTACCTGTTCTAACGCAACCGTCTGAATTTGCCTGTGGTTTGTTCCTCGTTATGCAAGTATCAATCATATTTGGTTTGAAATAACAACTGTGAGTATGAGGTGAACCGAAAGCATGCCCCATTTCGTGAGATGAAACATTTACGTCCCAAGTATAATTTGAAGTTGGGTATTTATAATGCCCGTGCATACCGAAAACGCAATAGGAATATCGGTTATCGCATATAGTACCTATTCCTAATGAAATACCGGCTACATAATAACCACTTCCGCCCTGATAACTTAAATCGGTAAATAAACAGGACATTGTGCGTTTAAATGTTCTACTTTTCCATACCTGAGGCATTTGGTATAATCTATCAGGTAATTGCGTTGTATTCCTATAAGGGTCGCTTAATTTATCTTCATATATGATTACATTAGGAACAAATAAAGTAATATTAACGTTTTCTTCATATATTTGCGATGCTTCTGCCATAACTGCGGCTACATAAGCGGCGACTTGGTCATAATTGTTGTATAATCTGTAAAAATCGTTTGTTACTTCAATTGCAATATCAGCTTGAAGCAATTTATTCGATTGAATATGTTCGGAGTACTTTAGCAAATCTTCAATTTCAGTTCCGAGATTTAATTTTTGAGGCAAAATTTCAAGGAATGGATTTGAGTTTTCAGATATAGCCGTACTTCTTTGTGAAATCAAAATATGAGCATCTTTGACATTAGTATTCACATTTATCGGGCTTATGGAATAATTGTCGTAGCCATCTCTTTGGATAATACTGAAAAGCATACCTTTAAAATAAAAGAAACTAACTTTTGAACCTTTTACCCCAATAATATTACCAACGTAAAATTCGGGAATAATGTTTTCGGCTTTTTGTTCATTATTATTTTTAACTCTGAGCCATAAAGTTCCTTCACGAAAAGGTGTGTGAGTTTTATGCAAACTGACATTTTTATTTTCAGTAGGGGAGACAGGGTAATTTTTAATTGTAATTTCCTTAGGATTGCTTTGCAATAAAGATTCAAGATTTTCTTTATTCAAAGATATGTTTCTTACCTGCTCACCGGCAACAATAGTTTGAATATCATTTGATTTTTTATCATTATATCTAATTTCTTTTGAGTAATTAAATATTGCCCTTGCATCAATTGTTTTCGCTTGATTATTCTGTGAGTATAGAGAAATAAAGGTAAAAACAAATACTGTGATTATTGAAAATATATTTTTCATTGTTTTATCCATAATTAATATTAATATAAAAACCTATAATAGCTTTTTTTCTACAATTTTCAAAATATTTTGATGTATATTTTTAATATTATCGTCAGAATTGATAATAAAAAACCTATCGGGTTCTTTTGAAGCTATTTTTTCAAAACCTGTTATGATTTTATTAAAGAAACTGTCGCCTGCATTTTCAATCCTATCTAAGCGTTTTTCTTTTGTTCTTTCCTTAGATGTTTCAATTGAAACTTTCAAGTAAAAAGTAATATCAGGGACAATTCCGAAAGTTGCAAAAGAGTTAATCATATTGATAGTGTCAAGTGGCAAACCTCTGCCATAGCCCTGATATGCAGTAGTGGAATCATAAAATCTATCGCAAATAACAATTTTATCTTCTTGCAAAGCCGGTTTAATTACTTTACTAACTAAATCCGAGCGGGCGGCTTCAAACAAAAACAATTCGCTATGGGAATTTATTTCATTTTTATTGGATAAAAGAAGTTCGCGAATTTGCTCCGATAATTCCGTCCCGCCGGGTTCTCTAAGCACCAATACATCGTTTGATTTTGCTTGCAAATACTCTGCGAGCAGATTAATCTGAGTTGTTTTACCCGAGCCGTCGATACCTTCAAAAGTAATAAGCATTATATCAATTCATAAATTTTAAAATAATTTACAAAATTAAATTATTTTTTCGATTTTATTATAAATTGTTTTGCTTATGTGGAAAATAAAAATGGGTATCTACTTTTTGCAAGTAAATACCCGTTATTATTATTATATCTTTTCATTTATCTGTTTATTATTAATTTTTTTACGTATCGTTTGCCGGATGCGGAAATGCAAACTATATAATATTGACCATTGTTTAATTCGGAAATATGTATTTTGAATCTTTGGCTATTTATATTCATTCTATGATATAGAACATTGCCATTCAAATTCCATAAATAAATAGTTCGAATTAAATGATTCCGTAATTCTATGTTTACAAAATTTTTAGCAGGATTGGGAAACAATTTCAAAATACCGCTTTCTTCTAATAATTTATCTTTTATATCATTAAATTGCTGTTGCGATTCAACTATTGAAAAATAGGCGGTACTAAAAAAATAATCTTTATTATCACTACTATTTTGAATTTTTATTCTAAATCTATCGCCAAAATTATTAACATTGATATTCCAAGAATACGTATTTGACGCTACACTTGTAGCTATGGTATCCCAAGAACAAGTGTTCCCATTCCATAGATAAATATCAACATTATTCGTATCGCTATTTATCCAAGATATTGTACAAGATGAATTATCTTCAAAGCATTCCCCACCAGCAGGGACGATGTCAAATATTGATTGAGCTGATAGAGTATTATTCAAAAGTGCAGTAAAAAATAATAATACAACTAATTTAAAATATTTATTTTTTTTCATTTTTTTCCTCTAATTGATTATTTAAAAATATTTTGAGTTAATGCAAAAACAAATTGAACTTTGAAGTTAAATCTGTTGAGTATGTTAGAACCTAAATCTGAAACAACAGCTCCGTCGGATGCTTCAAAATAGTCATAAGGATTAGAACCTCCTATGTATTCTGCCAGAATACCAACACCAATATTCGAAATTAATATTCTGGCTGGTGTTTCTTTCTTAATAAATGTTAGAAAATCAATACCAACGGCTATACTTGGATACCACTTTTTTGAAATGAATTTTTGAGATTCTGTCTTATTATTTAAAATTTCATTTAACATAAAATCTTTTTTATTAATTATTAATTTCTCTCCTATATAATTCAAACCTAATAATATTCTAATAAAAAAAGGTTTATAGATTTGAGTATTTATGCCGTATTTTAATGAAATAATGTTAAAATCATAATCCGAACTAAAATTTTCATTATTTGATACCAGAGGTAAAGAAAAGGTATAAGAAATGCCGAAAATAATGTTTTTCCTTAACCAATCAACGATACTGCTATCATATTCTTTAGAAAAATATCTTAGCTTTGTATAATAACTTAAAGTAAAAGATTTAGCTTTGTTTTCAATCTTAGGTATTCCGTTTTTTAATAATGTCTCATTGATTCCTGAATTATCAGAGTTCAAATAATGATAATTCCCTGAAATTACAAATTGGTTATAATTCGTTTCAAAATCTTTCCCAAAACTATTAAATGAAATGAATATTATTGAAAATAGTATAATTAAAAAATTTGTATTTTTCATGATAAAAAACCCTTGTTTATTAATAAAAATCTGTACTT
>CAZVPQ010000029.1:0-11769 GCA_964628675.1 uncultured Hyphomicrobiales bacterium
TTTGTTTCGGAGTAAAGTACCCACATTCAATTGCCAATTTTCAAATGTAAAAAAATTATCTCTTGCAGCCTAATTTTTCTTTTTTCTCATATTAAAATTTCGTTTTAATGTGAATAATACTTCTATCATGTCCGAAAGTTGTATTAATCATCTTAATAGTTTGGCTATAATAAAATATCAATATTTTCAATATATGTTTTTGATTTATTAATTCTTTTTACAAAAATAAATTCCGATGCCTCATAATTCAAATTAGTAAATTCTTTTACCCTATCATTATCATCCAACTCTGCAACTACTACATCGTCAAATTCAAAAGAGTTATTTAGAAACGAAATAAAAGCAAATTTTGAATCCGGAAAGTTTTTTGATTTTACCTCAATATAGTCCACAGATGAAACATTATTAATTTCAGAATTATATTTAAGTATATTATAAACTTCTGAAAATTCAGCATGTAAAGAATCACCGATAAAACTTTGATAAAGAGCTTCAACAATGGCATCCCAGTCATCAGAAGCTTTTCCTTCTTCCCATTCAATATGTGCCTTCTCTAGCCATGGTATGAGCGATTTTATGGCTCCTCTAAAAAATCCTAAAAGGTCTTTTACTGAAATTTCAATATTCTTGCTCATTACTAATTTCCCCAAATATGTTTTAAAAGTTCTAATTGTTCTTCTGTGGGTGGCTGTTTGCATAGCTTCCCCTTTAGATACCCCCTCCCTGGCATTACGGGTTTAGCTCTATATTTAGTAACATTCCAGATTACTCTTCCTGCATCATCAGATATAAAAATTCTACCTGTACCTCCCTTCCAAGCACTTTTGGCAGACCCAGTCATTGTCTTGACCAATTGCCCGCTTCTACCACCCTTAAGAACAATATCTGATCGAATTGTAAGGTTACCTGTACTTCTTATTATATTTCTGGTTGCACTTGTTCCCCACCTTCATACCAGCAGTCAACTCTGAACTTAAACCAAGTGTCAAACCCTCGAAAAGTGCAAGGCCACCCCAACCGGCATATCCTAAATAATCACATTGAGCGTAGTCGAAGGCTCTTAATCCAATTAAGAACTAAAATCACATTCTTTCGGGTGCAGAAATACCTAATATAGTTAATCCGTTTTTCATAACTATTCTACAAGTTTCGGCTAATTTCAATCGTGCTAATGATAATTCTTGTTCTACTCCAATGATTCTGCAATTATGATAGAATAGATGGAAAGCAGCCGCTAAACCTCTTAAATAATCAGCTAATATTTGCGGTTCGTATTTCTCACCGGCTGATTTAATAACATCTTCAAAACGCAAAAGTTCCTTAATCAAATCAATCTCAGATTTATCATTAAGCAATTGGTAATTAATGCTTTGATTTTTCAAACTTAAACTATTTTCTTTTGCTTTTTCAAAAATCGAACAAATTCTTGCGTGCACATACTGAAGATAAAACACGGGATTTTTATCGCTTTGCTCCTTAGCTATACTCAAATCAAATTCAAGATGCGTATTTGCTCCCCGCATTAATAGAAAAAATCGTACTACATCAGAACCAACCTCATCTAATAATTCATCAAGAGTATAGCTTCTGCCCGACCGTTTGGACATCTTTACTTTTTCTCCATTCTCGGTCAGAGTAACAAACTGATAAATAACAACTTTGACTTTATCAACATCGTATCCCAATGCTTTCACTCCTGCTTTAACATCGGGTACAGTCGCAATATGGTCAGCACCGAAAACATCAATGATAGTATCAAATCCTCTTTCAAATTTTTCCCTGTGGTATGCAATATCAGGAAGTCGATAAGTTGGTTCTCCACTTGATTTAACAATTACCCTGTCATCATTCAAACCCAGTCTTGTAAATGCAAGCCATAAAGCACCGTCTTTTTCATAAGCTAAGTCTTTTGATTTTAATAAATTAATAATTTCCTCAATCTTGCCTTCTTCGTACAAAGAACTTTCATTATAAAAAACATCTTGATGAACATTCATTCTATCCAAAGTCTTCTTTATAATTTTGAAAGACCAATTTTCACCATATTTTTTAAACTCTTCTAAATCTTCATCAGAACCGGATATATATTTATCAGCATATTTTTCAATAATTTCATCAGCTATATCTTTAATGTAATCACCGAAATATCCGTCTTCGGGAAAAGGAAAATCAGGATTTTGTAATTTCTGCATATAGCGAGCATAAATAGACTTAGCTAATTTAGTCATCTGCCCGCCCGCATTATTAAAATAATATTCTCTTGTAACATCAAATCCCAGCCAATCCAATAAATTTGAGATAGTATCACCAAGAGCGGCATTCCGTCCGTGTCCAAGATGCAAAAGCCCCGTAGGATTGCAACTCACATATTCAACATTAACTTTTTTTCCAGCTCCAATGTCGGATTTACCAATATTCTCTTGCTTTTCAACCAAATTTTCCAAACCGTTTATATAATATTTATCGTTAAATTTAATATTAATAAATCCGGGTCCTGCAATATTTATATTTTCAATTAATTCTGTATTATATTCCAAATTGGAAATTATATCCTCGGCTATATTACGAGGTGAATTTTTCAGAATTTTAGCCAATCTCATAGCTATATTAGTTGATAAATCCCCGTGTTCTGCAATTTTAGGAATTTCAAAAGATAAATCTATCTCATCATTAACACCAATTTTACTTAGTGCTTTATTAAACATTTCGCTAATAAATCCATTTAACATAATTTACTTTCTCATTTATAAAATTCAATATCTTTTTTATTGACAACAACCAAATTATCTTTATCATTTAATTCATAAAATTTAGCATCACCCCAAAGATTTTCTAACTTATAGAATTTTCTCGTATCAGTTAACATAATATGAAAAACAACATCAAAAAAATCAAGCAAAATCCAATTAGCAGAATCCAAACCCTCAATTTTAGGTTTAGAAATATGTAATTTCTTGCAAGTTTTTGATGTAACATCAGCTAAAGCAATTGATTGTATATCTGAATTTGAAGAACAGATAACAAAATAATCTGCCGGTGCAGTTTCGATTTTAGTCAAGTCCAATATATATATATTTTCTGCCTTTTTTTCTTGCGCCATTTTAGCACAAAACACAGCTAATCCTTTGGTTGTTCTGGGTTTCCCTATTTTTGTCAAATTTTTCTCCTATTTATAAAGTTAATTTATTATCTATTTAATAATTAAAGAGCTTAGTTAAATGGTTTTAAAGTCAAATAATCATTACCTAATATCAGTGAACATCGTAAAAACAAACTTGAATCTATCTTAGTAACAATCAAAGAATCTTTAATGCCCATTGCATAAGCAACTTTTTCAGAAGAGCTTAAATCACCCAACCTATCAATAATAAACGATTTTTCAACATTCTTTTTATAATTACCAATATCAACAACATCAAAACCTCTATCACGCAAATAATCACGAGTGTGTGCCGCTAATCCTTTAATTCCACAAGCATTTAATACTCTAATCTGAATAACTTCCTCAGCCGATAATCTTTCAATATTTTCATCAATAGTTGGATCAATTCCTGAACCTACAAATATTCTTATTAGCAACGAAACTGTAAAAAAGACGATAACAACTGACAATAAACTAATTAAAATTACATTTAGTAATTTACTTTTCTTATTCTTATCCATTCTATCTTCAATAAAATACAAAATAATAAAATCATCAACTCAAAAATAATGAAAAAAGTATAAAAATAGTAATTTATAAATCAATAAATAAATGTCTATTTTTCTTAAGTTTTATTAGTAGAATTTTTCTTGCTCTAAATAAATGTGCTTTCACGGTGCCCAAAGGAATATTTAATTGTTCTGCAATCTCAGTATAATCAAGCTCTAATTCGTGCCGAAGTCGTATGATTTCTCTATAATTTTTTGGTAATTTAGCAATAGCCTCGTTCAATGCCTGTTTTCTTTCGTCAAATAACACATTTAAATCCGGCATTGTGCTTTTATCTTCAACCTGAATATAATAATTGTCATCATCGTTTCCAATTGATTGGTCTAAAGACAATGTTTGAAATCGTTTCTTTCGCAAAAAATCAATACAATTATTCGAAGCAATTCTATATATCCAAGCAGAAAAAGTATATTTAAATTGAAAAGTATTTATAGCTTTATATGCTTTGATAAAAGTCTCCTGGGTCAAATCTTCAACATCTTGTTCGTTTCTAATCATACGCCTGATTAAAGACGACACTAAGTTCATATATTTATTTTGAAGAAATTGAAAAGAAGAAGAATCACCATTCAAGATACTTCTAACTGCCGCATAATCTTCTTTATTAATATCGCTATTATAAATTTTCACTATAAATTAAGTCTGTTAATCATATAAAATTCAAATTTAAAGAAATATTTTTAAAAAATGAGAATGTTGAAAGAAATTTGAAATGAACAATACCCAATGCCAATTACAGCAAATAATAACATAAGCGGAAAAGGTGGGATTCGAACCCACGGTACCTTGCGGTACACACGCTTTCCAGGCGTGCCAGTTAAACCACTCCTGCACCTTTCCAACAATACAAAAATAGTATAATTTTTTCAAACCACTAAAAATATTTTTGATTTAAAAAACAAAGCCTATGAATAGATAACATAGGCTTTGTAATTTGTACGCCAGACAGGATTCGAACCTGTGACCCTCAGCTTAGAAGGCTGATGCTCTATCCATCTGAGCTACTGGCGCATCAAATATAGAATACAAAAATATGACTTTTTCTTGTTTTCTACAAAATTATTTTCATCTTTCTTCATATTTATTTGGATTATCCTTTTTTTATTTTTAATTTTGTACTTGGATCAAGTCCCGTTCGGCTGAGTCTTGCTCAACCCCGTCAGGTCCGGAAGGAAGCAGCGGTCGGTAAGTTCTTAGGGTGTTTCGGTCAACTTGATCCTTTTTTTATTATCTTAAATCTTAGATGTAGTAATAATGTTTTTTTCCACAAAAAATCAACATTTTATTATTACTTAATTTATTTACATTTAACACACTTATGATTATTTATTGTTGTTAAATAATTTTAGTTTAATAGCTAAATATTTCGTAAATTTGTGATTTATTATTTATTAAATTAAAATTGGGGGAATATATAATTCTATGAGTTTATTAGGAAGAGAACAAATAATACCCACTGACCTTGAAGAAGAGATGAAAAGCTCCTATCTGGATTATTCTATGTCTGTTATTGTTTCTAGAGCTTTGCCGGACGTTAGAGACGGTTTAAAACCTGTTCATAGAAGAATCCTTTTCGGTATGCAAGATATGGGTATGCAACCTAACAAGGCGTATAAAAAATCAGCGAGAATTGTTGGTGAAGTTTTAGGTAAATATCACCCTCACGGTGATTCTTCTGTTTACGAAGCTATGGTTAGAATGGCTCAGGAATGGTCGTTGAGATATCCTTTAGTTGACGGGCAAGGTAATTTCGGTTCTATTGATGGGGATTCTGCCGCCGCTATGCGTTATACTGAAGCCAGATTGACTTGGGCGGCTACTGAGATGATTCGTGATTTAAATAAAGATACAGTTGATTTTAATCCGAATTTTGATGATACTTTAAAAGAACCATCTGTGCTACCCACTGTAATGCCTACACTACTTGTTAATGGGGCAAGTGGTATTGCCGTTGGTATGGCAACTAACATACCTCCTCATAATATTTCTGAAATTATTGATGGATTGATTGCTATAATTGATAATTCTGAAATTACTATTGAAGAACTTATTACTATTGTACCTGCTCCCGATTTCCCTACTGCCGGTATCATATATGGCATTCAAGGTGTTCATGAAGCATACAAAACAGGCAGAGGAAAAATTATTTTAAGAGCAAAAGCTTTTGTTGAAGAAGACAAAAGAGGAAAACCATCTATTATAGTTACTGAAATTCCATATCAAGTTAACAAATCGAATCTTATTGAAAAAATAGCTGAACTTGTTAGAAAAAAAGATTTGGAAGGTATCTCCGATATTCGCGATGAGTCAGATAGAGATGGGATAAGAATAGTTATTGAAGTCAAACGTGATGCTATTCCAAATGTAATTATCAATAATCTTTTCAAACATACTCAAATGCAGGTTACTTTTGGTGCCAATATGCTTGCCTTAGTAAATGGTATGCCGAAAGTATTGAATTTGAAAGAAATGATGTGGCATTTTATCAAACATAGAAATAATGTCCTCATTCGTAGAACTCAATTCGATTTGAATGCTGCAGAAAAACGGGCACACATATTGGAAGGTTTTATTATCGCATTAGATAATATTGATGCTATTATTAAAACTATCAAAGAATCTAAAGATCCTAAAATCGCCAATGATAATTTACAAGAAAAATTTAATCTTTCTGCAGAACAATCAAAAGCTATTTTAGATATGAAACTGCAAAGATTAACAGGATTGGAAAGACAAAAAATATTAGATGAATACAAAGAAATTATTAAGAATATTGAATATTTGAAATCTATATTAGCAAGCAAAGACCTTCAAATGCAAATTATTAAAGAAGAATTTGAAGAAATCAAGAAGAAATACGGCGACGAAAGAAGAACAGAACTTGTCCCTGATGCAAAAGATTTCACTTTGGAAGATATGATTGCTAACGAGGAAGTAATCGTTACAATATCTCACAAAGGTTTTATTAAACGAACACCTGTTTCGAATTATAGACGACAATTAAAAGGTGGTCGTGGTGCCAGTGGGGCAAGCACTTATGAAGATGATTTCGTAGAGCATGTCTTCCAAGCATCAACTCATAATTTCTTACTATTTTTTACAGATAAAGGTAAATGTTATCGTGTGAAAATTTATGACCTACCCGAAGGTAGCAGAAATGCAAAAGGTCGTTCTTTGGCAAATGTTATACAAAAGGAAACAGACGAAAAAGTAACAAGTTACTTACCTGTTGTTGAATTTGACGATAATCATTTTATTATAATGACCACAAAATTTGGAACAATTAAAAAAACATCTCTTAAAAATTTCTCTCACGTAAGAGCTAATGGTATTATTGCCATTAATTTACACGATGAAGATAGACTTGTCAATGCCGGTTTAACCGATGGAAAATGCGATATTATTATAGGTTCCAGAAAAGGTTTAGCTTGCCGTTTCAGAGAAAGTGATGTAAGGTCTATGGGTAGAACTGCCGCCGGTGTTAGAGGAATCAGACTTCTCAAAGGTGATTATGTTGTTTCGATGGTTGTTATTAATCGTCCCGATGCTCAAATAATTGTAATTGGCGAAAAGGGATTAGGCAAACGAACTCGTTATGAAGATTTCAGATTAACCAAACGCGGTGCAAAAGGTGTTAAATCTATGAATTTAACTGAAAAAACCGGCGAAGTTATTAGTTTGCTTTCCGCTTTAGATTCGGAAGATTTAGTAGTTATTACTCATAATGGTATTTTAATTAGACAACCTGTTAAAGCTATTAGAATAATTGGCAGAAATACTCAAGGTGTTAGATTAATAAGATTAGATGAAGGTGATTTGATTGCCGACGTAACTATTGTTTCTCGTGATGCTAATGACGATAATGATGAAAATGACGAAGAAAACAACTTTGAAATAGACGGAAACGAAGGAATTCAAGAACCTATGTTATAAGTTAATGAGCAAAGTCAATTATATAGTTAAAAGCGTAGTTCTTATTATATTAATTTTGAACTACGCTTTTTCATTTGATTTAAGAGCCGAGGATATAAATAAAATTATCCCCTCTCATAGATCATCTCACCTGCAAAATCAGTGGACTTATTTACTGTCTGATAATAATCCTTCTCCAACTCGAAGAGTTCAGGGTAAAAGCGTTTTTGATTCTCTGACAAAAAAAGATTCAATTTATAAAAGTATAGAACAAGATAGCAGTAAAATCAAATCTGATAGCATTCAATTTTATACACCGATAATTAATCACGGAAATGTTTCGCTTTATCACAATAAAGATTTTAGAACTATCAATAAAAGAGATTTGGAATTTTTAGAATATAATTCTTTTTCTGAAATATTAACTGAAAAAACTCCCAGCTTTCCCCTATTCTTAGGTAATCCTGCTATGTTTAATAGCGCATCACTTTTTGCGGGAAATAATGTTGCAGTAAATTTTAACAATCGACCCATTTTAGATTTGGAATACTCATCATTTAATTTAGATCAAATGCCTACAGAATTTTTTGAAAATGCGGAAGTGATTGTAGGTTCCGATGCTGTCATATATTCAGACAATACTGACGGAACATTGATAAATTTTCAAGAAATTAATTATAACACTAAAATACCATTTACACGGCTTTGGTACTCACAAGGAGGGTATGATTTTTTGTCGGGAGATGGAGTTTATAGCCAAAATATTTTACCTAACTTAAATTATACTTTCGGATTTAGAAGACAATCAGGAAATGGTAGATATGAAAAATCTTGGATTGACTCTTGGAATGTTAGAAATTTAGTACGTTGGAACATTTCTCGACAATTAAATATTTCATTAGTTGAAAATTTTACAAATCACGGATTAGCGACTAACGGTGGCTTAAATACTGAAACTTCAACAGATATTACTGACCCTATATACGCTAATTCTTATTATCCGAATCTTAATGAACGTGTTTTCAGACACGATTTAACATTATCTGCCAGTTCTTATATAACTAAGGATTCATCAACTTCTATCTCATCGAACATATTTCTTTCTAATTCTCAATGGATAAGAAATTTATCGGATAATCTTCTCGGCAAATCTATTGATTCAACAAGAAGAAATACTCATATTAGTAAATACTATGGTTTTAATCTGAAATTAGAACAAAATATCAAAAATATTATTTTTCTGTCAAGCGGTATAGAATCTTATTATGCAGATATGGAACAAGCTGTTTTTAATCCTAATTTATCAACTACTTCATTATCAGCATTTGCACGCGGGCAGATGAATTTATTTGATTTTATTGTTTTGTCCGGTGGTTTGAGATATAGAAGATTCGGAGACTTCAATACTTTGAATTACGGTACTAAAGCAATTTTCAAATTCAATAACAATTCAAATTTTCTCTTTGATTTTTCTCAATCTCAAGAAATCCCACCTGCTTTTGCAATGAATATTGCAAAAAACACAAATAATATTTTAGCTTTAAGTGAATTCTCTTACTCAGGCAAATCTAACAAGTTCGCTCTCGGTGCTTATTATAAATCAATTGATAATCAAATTGAATTTCACGATATTGACAACAATTCAATTAATTTTTCAATTTCACAATCAGCAATTAATAAAAATTATTGGGGTACTTACATAGAATACAAAATACAACTAATAGATAATTTATTTTTAGCAGGGAAAATACTATTTAATAGTTCTTTCGAAAAAAGTAATCAAATTAACTTTCCCGAGATTTATTCTACTATGAAAACCTACTACCAAATCAATAGAGGTAATAGTATTCTGAAACTCGGTCTATCGGGTTCAATCATTTCTTCTTACACAGGCAATAAATTCTTGCCTCAATATAGAAATTATATACAATATGACAATGAGAGTGGATTTATGAACGATGGAATTAAAGTATTTGCTCTTGCACGCTTGGGCAACGCTTTCATTAAAGCATCTTTTGAAAATATATTATCTCAAAATTATTACTACGTTCCATTATATCCTATGTATGATAGAAACTTCCGATTTTCTTTTTCTTGGTCATTTTTAAATTAATCCAAGCTAATTTTATTCATTCCTATTTTTCGATTTACGAATTAAATAAATAACTTTACCTTTTAATAATGTAAAAATCAGCCTTAATTTAGTATTTATTATAAGGCGACTTTGTATTATTCAATACATACTATATGGTATAGAATTTGCTTATTTTAATAAAATAGTGTAATATTTTTTTCGTTTTTTAATGATATTGAAATGTATCATTAAAATTGAGGTAATTATGGCAGTCAAAATAAAAGAAGCGACAGAAAATAGACTTAAAGAAATAGAAAAAGAAATTGAAGAATTAAAGGAAAAACACTATGTTCTAAAAAACAAGTGGGATTCCGAGAAAAAATTGATTCAATCAATCAGAAATTATAAAGTTGAAATAGATAAATCAAGAGTTCTTTCAGACGAGTTTGAAAGGCAAGGAGATTTAGCCAAAGTTGCAGAATTGAGATATGGTAAAATCCTTGAATTAGAAAAAAAACTTGATGAAACTAATGCGAAATTGGAAAATATTCAAAAGTCAGGAAAATTGCTTACAGAGGAAGTAAGTGCCGAAGATATTGCAGGTATTGTTGCTAAATGGACTGGAATACCTGTTCAAAAAATGCTTGAAACCGAAAGAACAAAGCTTTTAAAAATTGAAGAGAGAATTCACGAAAGATTAATTGACCAAAATGAAGCAGTTAGTGCTATAGCAAATGCTATTAGAAGGTCAAGAGCAGGTTTGCAAGACCCAAATAGACCAATAGGCTCATTTATTTTCTTGGGTACTACCGGTGTTGGCAAAACGGAAATGGCTCGTGCATTGGCAGAATTTCTATTCGATGATGAAAATTCTTTGATAAGAATTGATATGAGTGAGTATATGGAAAAATACTCCGTTTCAAGACTCATTGGCGCACCTCCCGGATATGTCGGTTATGAAGAAGGCGGACAATTAACAGAAGCAGTTAGGCAAAAACCTTATTCTGTTGTTTTATTAGACGAAATCGAAAAAGCTCACCCCGATGTTTTCAATATTCTTCTACAATTGATTGATGATGGGAGACTTACTGATAGCAAGGGCAGAGTTGTGAATTTTAAAAATACTATAATCATAATGACATCTAATTTAGGTACGGAAATTCTTCAAGATAAAATTTATGATATTAATGAAGAAAACCGTGATGAAATTATGCCAAAGGTAAAAGATGAAATTCTTGGATTATTGAAAAAAAGATTACGTCCCGAATTTCTTAATAGAATAGACGAAATAATTGTTTTTAAGCCATTGCTAAAAAATGAGTTAATACAAATAGTAGAATTGCAACTTAATTTATTAAAGAAAAAGATGCTCGAAAACAATATGAATTTGAAAATAAGTGAAAAAGCAATGGATTTAATTACTAAAATCGGCTATGATACCCAGTATGGAGCAAGACCTTTGAAAAGGGCAATACAAAACAATATTACAAATAAATTGGCGATAAAATTATTAGCATCTGAATTTGTGTCAGGTGATAATATTTTAGTTGACAGCAATGAAAATGATGAATTTATTTTCTGGAAAGAATAATAATTAATCGGAACTTTTAATTTATTTGTGTTTGTTCCGATAATAATATTGTAAATAATGAAAGGCAAACAAATAATGCGAGTTATTAATATTTTTTGGACTTTTTTTGTGGTTTTATTGCTATTGATATCGTGTTCAAAACCTCCGATAAGTGTTTTGAAATTTACAGATAAAGTTGAAATTCAAAAAGGTGATTCAGCTAAAATTGCTTGGGCTTTTTCAAATGCTGATAAAGTTAATTTCAATGGTGAACCTTTTGTTTATAATTTGAATGATAGTGTAATTGTTAGTCCGGAAACGACTGGTTTATACTCTGTAATAGCTTATCAAGATGACACTGATTCGCTTTTGCTTAATTCCGTTGTGAAAGTTATTGATAACTCTATTCAAAGAGGACCTGTTTCTATAAAATTCCTTAAATTAATGGCTTCTTATGACAAATCAAATTTTTTTAAGGGCGTTCTGAAAGCGACTTTACTA